>CAZHZQ010000019.1:0-24929 GCA_964537235.1 uncultured Actinomycetota bacterium
CCAGGGCGTCGCCCAGCGCCTTGCGCTCCGCGACGAACGGGTCGTCGTCAGCGCCACCCTTGACGGTCTCGCGGATCTGCTCGACCAGCCAGTTCAGGGTGCGGCCCTGATCCTTGACGATCTTGCGGAAGAACAGGTCCAGCGCCTGGATGCCTGTGGTGCCCTCGTAGACCGTGTCGATCTTGGCGTCACGGATGTACTGCTCGATCGGGTAGTCCTGGGTGTAGCCCGACCCGCCGAACACCTGCAGCGAGGTGGACAGCAGCTCGTAGGACTTCTCCGATCCGTAGCCCTTCACCAGCGGGAGCAGCAGGTCGTCGCGCAGGTGCCAGTCCTCGTCGTCGGGGTCGAGCGCGGCCTGGTCCTGGACCCAGCCGGTGAACAGGTAGAGGGCACGCAGCCCCTCGGCGTGCATCTTCTGCTCCATGAGCATCCGACGCACGTCGGGGTGGTTGATGATCTCGACCTTGGGCGCGGTCTTGTCGAGCATCTCGGTCATGTCCGCGCCCTGCTGGCGGACCTTCGCGTAGTCCAACGCGTTGAGGTAACCGGTGGACAGCGTCGCGGCCGCCTTCGTGCCGACCAGCATCCGGGCGTACTCGATCACCCGGAACATCTGCTTGATGCCCCGGTGCACGCCCCCGACCAGGTAGCCGACCGCCGGCTTGTCGGCCCCGAACGTGAGCTCGCAGGTCGTCGAGCCCTTGATGCCCATCTTCTTCTCGATGTTCGTGCAGACGACCCCGTTGCGCTCGCCGAGCGAGCCGTCCTCGTTCACGAGGTACTTCGGGACGATGAACATCGACAGGCCGCGCGTCCCCGGGTCGGCACCTTCCGGGCGGGCCAGCACCAGGTGGATGATGTTCTCGTAGTAGTCGGCCTCACCCGAGGTGATGAAGCGCTTGACGCCCTCGAGGTGGTAGGTGTTCCCGTCGACCTGCGTCGCCCGGGTGACGCCCGCCCCGACGTCGGAGCCGGCGTCGGGCTCGGTGAGAACCATGGTCCCGCCCCAGCGGCGCTCGATCATGGGCCCGACGAAGCGTTCCTTCTGCTCCTCGGTGCCCACCTGGTCGAGGACGAAGGACATCAGCGTCCCGGCCGAGTAGAAGAACGCAGTCGGATTGGCCCCCAGCAGCAGCTCGCTGGCGGCCCAGCGCAGGCTCGGCGGGGCGCCGTAACCCCCGAGGTGCGGCGGCAGCGGCAGGCGGTCCCAGCCGCCCTCGTAGAACGCGTCCAGGCTGGCTTTGAGGCGGTCGGGGAGGACCACCTCGCCGTCGACGAGCTCGAGGGGGGTGCGGTCCGCCTCCTCGAAGCTGGCGGCCCACTCGTTCTTCGCGAGCCGCTCGACCTCGCGGAGGATCGCCTGCGCCGTCTCGGGGTCCATCTGCGCGAACGGGCCCTCGCCGTAGTGCTCCTGGGTCCCGTACGCCTCGAAGAGGTTGAACTCGATGTCGCGGAGGTTGCTGCGGTAGTGGCTCACGTCGATCATCCCTGTCGCGAGTAGGCAACGATAGAACTTTGAATGTCCGCTACATCTTGTAACATACACTCCAACTTCGCAAACCAGAACGACCGGCGGACGTGATGGTGACGCCGGGCTGACTTGCCGCGAGGAGGCAGGACGGTGGCCAGGTACCGCGCAGGGCTCGAGACCAAGGGCCGGATCCTGGATGCGACCCGCGAACTGCTGAGCGACGTCGGGCTCGAGGGGGCCACGCTCAAGGCGATCTGCGAGCGCGCGGAGGTCGGTGCCGGCAGCTTCTACAACCTCTTCGACTCCAAGGAGGAAGCGGTCCTGTCCGTCGTCCGCGAGTCGATCGCGGCGGTGGACCCGGCCACCTCGTACGAGAGGGGCGACGAGGAGAGCGTCGGCGACCTCGTCGACGCCTACCTCAAGTTCCTCACCGGTGAACCGGGTCTGGCCCGTATCTACCTGCAGGCCGCCGTCGCGTGGGGTCTGAACGACCCGGCCTTGGCCGCGCGCTTCCGCCGACACCAGGATCACCGCCGTGACCGGCTGTCGGCCGCGATGCGTCGTCAGGTGCCGGGTCTGACCGCCGCCGCGGCGCGCAGCCGTGCGGAGCTGCTTCTCGGGGCGCTGAACGGGCTCAGCGTGAACTGGTTGCTGGATCCCGGTGTCGACCTCGAAGGGCACCGTGAGCGTCTGGTCGCCCTGGGACTCCAACCGGCGGGGTGAGACCACCCGGGACCAAGGTCCTGTTCGGCACGAGATGCGCCGATCGGGAGACCTCGCAGCGTACCATTTGACCATGATCCCTCGTTGGAACAGTCGATGACGACACGGACGCTCGTCGCACTGACGCTCGCCACCGTGCTGGTGGCCGCGTGCAACTCCGGTTCTGACGAGTCGGAGGTGCTGGGCGTCGTCGTTGAACGTTCGGACGCGGCCACCGAGGAGGTGGATGTGTCTGAACCCTCCGAGTACCCGGGACCCGGCTCCCGCGCCCAGATCCGTGAGGCACCGGCCGTGGGGGACCGTGGCCTGGCCACGTTGGCAGCGGAGGAGCCGGAGACCGAGACGCCGGCCCCGCCTCCACGCGAGCCGACCTCGGAACCCGCCTCCTCGGAGCCGGTGCAGCCGGCCACCCTGGCCGAGGGACCCGGCAACACCTACACGTGGACGCAGCCCGAGGACCCTCCGCAAGAGGGCGTGTGGTGGGTCGAATCGTCGAGCCTGCCGGCTCAGGACCGTGACGCGGACCCGTGGAACGGGTCGCGGGTCGCCACCCGGGACGCGCAACGGGCGGAGGGCCAGGACACCTCGACCGAGCCGGTGCGTCGTGCCACCTGTGACGCGCGGTTGGAGGCTCCCGCGGACCGCGCGGTCACCGGGTCAGGCACCGTCATCGTGGAGCTCGACGTCAACGGCGCGGTGGCGGCCAGTGCCTCGTACCGGTTCGAGGGCACGATCGAGGCCGGCGGACGTCACGGGTTCGACCGGGTCGGGGATGTCGAGGTCGATGCCCGCGAGGGCGACACCGCGGCGTGTTCGGTCCGCTTCGAGGCCGACTGACGACCGGGCCGGGGCGCGGCGTTCCTCGCTAGCCTGACCGGCGTGGACGACGATCCTGACTCGCGCATCCCTGATTCGCGCATGGTGCCGGTGTCGGACACCGCATGAGCGTGCTGCTCGGTGTCCTCGTGGTGCTGCTGCTGGTGGCGACCAACGCCTTCTTCGTGGCGGCCGAGTTCGGGCTCGTCGCGGCGCGTCGGCCGGTGATCGAGGAGCAGGCCGAGGCCGGCGGTCGCCGGGCGGCGGCGGCGTTGCGCGAGATGCGCAACATCTCGTTCATGCTGTCCGGTGCGCAGCTGGGCATCACCGCCTCGTCGCTGCTGCTCGGGTACGTGGCCGCCCCGAGCTTCGCGGCGATCCTCGCGCCGGTCATCACGGCCTTCGACCTGCCGCAGAGCTCCGCACTCGGGGTCTCGCTGACCGTGGGCCTGGTGGTCTCGACCGTGTTCCAGATGGTCGTGGGGGAGCTGGCACCCAAGAACCTGGCGATCGCGCGCCCCGAGGCGACGTCGTTGGCGGTGGCGTTGCCCCTGCGGGCGTACACGCTGGTCGCCGGACCGCTCATCCGTCTGTTCGACTCGGCGGCCAACTGGCTCACCCGACGGTTCGGCTACGAGCCCCAGGAGGAACTGCTCGCCGGGTACAGCCCGGACGAGCTCGCGTTGATCTTCGAGGCGTCCAGCGAGGAGGGCGCCCTCGGCCAGGAGCAGGCCAACCTGCTGCTGCGTGCCGTCGAACTGGGGGACCGGCGGATCACCGAGATCATGGTGCCGCGCCCCGATGTGACGTGGCTCGACGTGGATGCACCGGTCGAGGACCTGCGGACGGCGTCCCGGGAGAGCGGGCACTCACGCTTCCCGGTGCGGGGCGAGACCGAGGACGACATCGTGGGGACGGTCCACATCAAGGACCTCCTCGACCTCGCGCCGGAACAGCTGCCGCACGCCCACGTCCGCGACATCGTGTACGACGCGCTGATCGTCCCGGAGACCCACACCCTGCGGCGTCTCCTGGGCGACCTGCGGCGCCGCCACCGCACGTTCGCCATCGTCGTGGACGAGTACGGCGGCGTCGCGGGGATCGTGACCCTCGAGGACGTGCTCGAGGAGCTGGTCGGCGAGATCGAGGACGAGTTCGACTCGCTGGGCACCCCGGCGCTGCGACGCCTCGGCATCGGTCGGTACGTGGTGCCCGGCAGCATGCGGGTGGACCGCATCGAGGAGCTCCTCGAGGTGGAGGTCGGTGCGGGTGACTTCGAGACGGTCGCCGGTCTCGTGATCGAACGGCTCGGCGAGATCCCCGCCACCGGCGACCACATCGAGATCTCCGGCTGGCGGTTGGTCGTCACGGGTCTGGACGGCATGCGCGTCACCGAGCTCCTGATCGAGGCGGTCGGTCGACCGGAGGTGATGGGGTGATCCTCCTGGCTGCCGAGAGCGAGGCGCTCACCCTGCACGTCCACCCGCTGATCGGGATCGGGGTCGCGATCGCGCTGCTGGCCGCCAACGCCTTCTTCGTGGCGGCCGAGATCGCACTGCTGGCGGCCCGGAGAGTCAGGATCGAGGAGCTCGCCGATCAGGGCGACCCCCGGGCGCGGATCGCCGCGGCGGCGCTGCGGGAGCTGTCGGTCACGTTCTCCGGGGCGCAGCTGGGGATCACGATGGCGTCGCTCGGACTCGGTGCGATCGCCGAGCCTGCGGTCGCCGACGTCATCGAGGGGTGGCTGGACGTCGCGGCCATCCCCGCCGGGACCAGAGGAGCGATCGCCTTCGGCATCGCGCTGTTGATCGTGGTGTTCCTGCACATGGTGGTCGGCGAGATGCTCCCGAAGAACGTCGCGCTGGCGGACGCCGAGCGGGTGTCGCTGCGGTTGGCGCGGGCGTTCCGCGGGTACGTCGTGGTCTTCCGTCCGCTGATCGTCGCGCTCAACGCGACGGCGAACGCCCTGGTGCGGCTGCTCGGCGTGGAGCCCCGCGACGAGATCGGGCTGGTGCACACCGCCGGTGAGCTCTCGCTGGTCGTGCGCGAATCCCGCCGCGAGGGGGCGCTGCCCCCGCAGGAGGCCCGGGTGCTCGGGGCGGCGCTGCGCCTGGCCGAGATCGATGCCGAGGCAGCGATGACCCCAAGGGTGGATCTGGCGGCCCTGCCGGACGATGCGCAGGCCATCGACGTGCTCGACCTCGCGCGGGAGACCGGCTACACGCGCTTCCCCGTGTACCACGGAGAGATCGACGAGATCGTCGGTGTGGTGCACGTGAAGGACGTGCTGAACAGCGATGCCGACGATCTCGAGAGCCTCCCTGTCGCCGACCTGATCCGTCCGATCCCCGCGGTGCCGGAGACCCGCGATCTCGAACGTCTGCTGCGTGACATGCGTGGCGACCGTTCGCACGCCGTGCTGGTCGTGGACGAGTTCGGCGGAACGGCCGGGATCGTGACGCTGGAGGACGTGCTCGAGGAGCTGGTGGGCGAGATCGAGGACGAGTTCGATCCCCAGGTCCAGGAGGTGAGGGAGCTCGGCGGCCGGCGGTGGATCGTCCCGGGGACGCTCCGGCGCGACGAGCTCGAACAGCACACCGGTCTGGAGCTGGAGGCCGGAGAATCCGAGACGGTGTCCGGATTCCTCACCGAGCAGCTCGGTCGTCTGGTCCAGCCCGGCGATCAGGTCGAGACCGACGGCTGGCGCCTGCGGGTCCGGTCGCTGGACGGTCGGCGAGCCGGTGACGTCGAGGTGGTCGGTTCCGAGCGCATGCCGGAGGAGCCCGACGATGGGGTCACCGGCGGTTCCCACTAGGGTCATCGGGCCGGCCCGGATCTCGTCGACCGGAGGACACAGCGTGAGCACCGCAGGTGACGGCGGAGGCACCACGGGTGACGGGGCGGGCACCGAGGACGCCCGCGCCCGCGCCGCAGCAGCTCTCCGGCGGCTCGGACACACCCTCATGTCACACGAGGCCGAAGCGGACCTGCTCGGTCGCGTCGCCGAGGCTGCGCACCGGGTCGCCGACGATCTGGACCGCGCCCCGCCCCGTCAACGCGACCTCCTCGAGCTCAAACGGCGCATGTTCGATGTGGACGTCGCGGACGGAGGGCGCGTCTCGCACTTCGACGAGTGCTTCATCTCCGGCTCGCAGAACCCGCTGGGAACGGCCGTCGAGGTGCGTCGTGACGGTGAGGAGGCGGTCGCCCGGGTCGAGCTCGGTCCGGCATTCGAAGGTGCGCCGAACCGGGCACACGGCGGGATCGTGGCGGCGATCTTCGACGACGTGCTCGGGTACCTGCTGACCCTGCGCCAGCAACCGGGGTTCACCGGCGAGCTCACGGTGCGGTACGACGCACCGGTGCCCATGGACGAGCCGCTCGTGTTCCGTGCCCGTGTCACCGGGCAGGAGGGGCGCAAGCTGTTCACCGAGGCCGAGGCCTACGCCGCGGGCGAGATCGTCAGCCGCGCGCGGGCGACGTTCGTGCTGATCGATCTCTCGCGCATCAAGGTGTGACGGGGCGGTCGTGGGGTTCTCGCGAGACGAGCTCGAGGCGCACCGGGACGAGACGGTCCCGGACCTGGTCGACGGGGACGTCCGGTTGGTCTTCGTCGGGATCAACCCCGGCCTGTGGACGGCGGCGAGCGGAGCACACTTCGCCCACCCCGGCAACCGCTTCTACAAGGCGCTGCACGTCGCGGGGATCACCGACGGGGTCCTGGACGTCTCCGAGGGGTTCGACGAGGGCTCGCGGCGGGCGCTGACCGAGCGGGGCATCGCCATCACGAACCTCGTCCGGCGGGCGACCGCGAAGGCGTCCGAGCTGGACGACCAGGAGTTCCGGGACGGTGTTCGGGAGGTCCGCCGCAAGGTCGCGGACTGGGAGCCCGCGGTCGTCGCGGTCGTCGGCATCACCGCCTACCGCACGGCGTTCGAAGCTCGCCGCGCGGACGTCGGCCGCCAGGACCACACGATGGCCGGGGCGACGGTCTGGGCGCTGCCGAACCCGAGCGGGCTGAACGCTCACTACCAGGTGGACGACCTGGCGCGGTGGTACCGGGCGGCCGCCGAGGAGGCCGGGTTGGAGCTGTCCCCGCCGAGGCCGGGGGCCTAGAGACCCGTCGAGTGGCACCTCGGTCGCGTATATGCGTCTGAGCTGCCACTCGACGGAAGGGTTCGCCACGTAGAGGTCGTCGCGGATGCGCGAGAGAGATACCGGATCTACTCCCCGAAGCCGGGGATCCCGGGGGTGTCGTCCGGTTCCGGCGGTGCGGTGGCCTCCTGGACCGCGTGCTGCAGCGGGTGGAGGAAGGGCAGCGCCTCCTCGGCCAGGGGCTCCGCGTCGGAGAACTCGCCGAGTTGCCCGTCCGCCCCGATCGGCACCGCCGAGATGCGGGCGTCGTGTCCGTGCGCGCCGAACACGGTGATCACGACGTCCGTGCCGTCGTCGAGCTCCGCCTCGGACACGAAGCCGTAGGCCGGGGTGTCCGTCGCCAGGATCTCGTCCTGTGCGAACCGGTCGAGCAACTGCACACGGGCTACGTCGTCCGGCGGGAACTCCGGGAGCCTGACGATCCGGGTCGCCTCGGGGCCGGGCAGCACCACGGAGGGGGGCAGCGGCCGCTCCTCGTTGGCCAGCAGGTCGCGAACGGCCTCCTGGCAGACGAAGCGCAGCTCCTCGATGTTCACGGGATCTACACCGAGGTCGTGGCGCCCTCGGAGGCCGACCGGACGGTGCGGGCGTACTTCGCCAGCACGCCGCGCGTGTAGCGTGGCTCGATCGGTTGCCAGCCCTCGCGCCGTCGCGCGAGCTCGTCGTCGTCGACGCGCAGGTCGAGCCGGCGGTCCGGGACGTCGATCACGATCGTGTCACCGTCCTCGATGAGACCGATCGGGCCTCCGTCGGCGGCCTCGGGTGCGACGTGCCCGATCGAGAACCCGTGTGTGGCACCGGAGAACCGTCCGTCGGTGATCAGCGCGACGGAATCTCCGAGTCCCGCGCCCTTGACCGCTGCGGTGGTCGCCAGCATCTCGCGCATCCCCGGGCCGCCCTTGGGGCCCTCCCACCGGATCACGATGACGTCGCCGTCCTCGATCGCCCCGGTCAGCACCGCCTCGAGCGCGGCCTGCTCGCCGTCGAAGACCCGGGCGCGCCCCTCGAAGTGCAGCTGGTCCGACGGGATGCCGGCCACTTTCACGACCGCGCCGTCCGGGGCCAGCGATCCGCGCAGGATGGCGAGCCCACCGGTCTGGTGGATCGGGTCGGACAGCGGGTGCACCACCGTCCCGTCCGGTTCCGGGGGGTCCAGCTCCGCGAGGTTCTCGGCGACCGTGCGGCCGGTCACGGTGAGGCAGTCGCCGTGGAGCAGTCCCTCGTCGAGCAGGGCCTTCATCACGACGGGCACGCCGCCGACCTGGTCGAGGTCGTTCATCACGAACCGGCCGCTCGGCGTCATGTCTGCGATGTGCGGGACCTTGCGGCTCATGTCGTCGAAGTCGTCGATCCCCAGGTCCACCTCCGCCTCCCGCGCGATCGCGAGCAGGTGCAGGACGGCGTTCGTGGACCCTCCCACCGCCATCACCACGGCCAGGGCGTTCTCCAGCGACCGGCGGGTGACGACGTCACGGGCGGAGATCCCATCCTCCAGCAGTCGGACCACCGCCTCACCCGAACGGCGGGCGAACACGTCGCGCTGGGGGTCGACCGCCGGTGGGGACGCCGATCCGGGCAGCGCCATGCCCAGGGCCTCGATCGCCGACGCCATCGTGTTGGCCGTGAACATCCCGGCGCATGCGCCCTCGCCCGGGCAGGCGTTGCGCTCGACCTCGCCGAGCTCCTCGTCGGTCATGGTCCCGCGCCCGCGCGCCCCGACCGCCTCGAACACGGTCTGGATGGTGATGTCCTCACCGTGCAGACGTCCGGGAAGGATCGATCCGCCGTACAGGAACACGGTGGCGACGTCGAGGCGTACCGCGGCCATGATCATCCCCGGCAGCGACTTGTCGCAGCCGGCGAACGTGACCATCCCGTCGAGTCGCTCGGCGTGCATGACGGTCTCGACGGAGTCGGCGATCACCTCGCGGGAGACCAACGACGCCCGCATGCCCTCGTGTCCCATGGCGATGCCGTCGGACACCGCGATCGTCGTGAACTCCAGCGGGTAGCCGCCGGCTTCGAACACCCCCTCCTTGGACTGCTTCGCCAGACGGTCGAGCGGCAGGTTGCAGGGGGTGACCTCGTTCCACGACGACGCGATGCCGATCTGCGGCTTGTCGAAGTCCTCGTCCGTCATCCCGACAGCGCGGAGCATCGCCCGGGCGGGGGCGCGCTCGTAGCCCTGCGTGACGTCGCGGCTGCGGTTCCTCGGGTCGGCCATCGCCGGTCGATCTCCTGCTCGTCGGGTGTTGCTCCCGGATCACATGAGACCATAGGGAGGCCGCCCAGGCGAAGTCGGCGCTCGATGTCGGCGCTCCGGGGTGCCAGCCGCCTCCACCACCGCCTGCACTACCATCCGGCGTCATGAGCATCCCCGACTCGATCGCCGGCGACTTCGCCGAGTACTACGACCGCGAGCACTTCGACGCGCTGGTCGGGCTGATGTACGACGACATCGGGCCGGACCGGGTCAGTGCGCACCTCGACGCCGAGGCGAAGCACCAGCAGCCGTTCGGGATCGTTCACGGCGGGGTGTACGCGGGGATCGTCGAGAGCCTCGCGAGCGTCGGCGGGGCGGTGTGGGCCAACCAGGAGCTCGGCCACAGCCGGGTGGCCGGCGTGTCCAACTCGACGGATTTCTTCCGGGCGCACCGCGAGGGGCGCCTCGACGCGGTCGCCGAACCGATCCACCGGGGGCGCAGTCAGCAGGTGTGGCGGGTCCGGATCACCCGTGCGTCGGACGGCAAGCTCGTCGCCCGCGGTCAGGTGCGTCTGCACAACCTCGAGGGCGACACCGAGCTGGCCCGCCCCGACCCTTCGTGAACCGAGACCAGGCGAACAGCCCGGTCACTGTTCGCCCATGTGCGGGTAGGTGTGGTCGGCGGGCGGGGCGAAGGTCTCCTTGATCGCCCGCGGGCTCACCCACCGCTGGAGGTTGAGCTTCGACCCGGCCTTGTCGTTCGTGCCCGAGGCCCTGGCACCGCCGAACGGCTGCTGACCGACGACCGCTCCGGTCGGCTTGTCGTTGATGTAGAAGTTGCCGGCCGCCTGCCGCAGTCGCTGTGTGGCTTCGGTGATCGCCTCGCGATCCGTCGCGAACACCGAGCCCGTGAGCCCGTATGGCGACGTCGCGTCCACAAGATCCAGCGCGTGCTCCCACTCACGCTCCTCGTAGACGTGGATCGTGAGGATCGGGCCGAACAGCTCCTCCTCCATGGTCCGGTAGTGCGGATCGGAGGTGGTGATGATCGTCGGCTCGACGAACCAACCGTCGCTGTCGTCGGTGCCGCCCCCGACGACGACCTCGGCGTCCGGGGAGTTCCGGGCCTCTTCGATCGCGCCCCGGTGCTTCTTGAACGCCGTCTGGTCGATCACCGCGCCCATGAAGTTGCGGAAGTCGTAGACGTCGCCCATGCGCAGGCTCCCGGTGACCTCCACGAGCTCCTCGCGGACCTCCTCCCAGAGGTTGGACGGGAGGTAGGCGCGGGAGGCCGCCGAGCACTTCTGGCCCTGGTACTCGAAGGCGCCCCGCGTCAGCGCGGTCACCAACGATGCCGGGTCCGCCGAGGGGTGGGCGACGATGAAGTCCTTGCCGCCGCTCTCGCCGACGATGCGGGGGAACGTGCGGTAGCGCCGGGTGCGCTTCCCGATCAGCTCGAACAGATCGCGCAGCACCACGACGGATCCGGTGAAGTGCAGCCCGGCGAAGTCCGGGTGGTCCGTGCAGACGTCCGCGGTGAGCTCCCCGCTGCCGTGCACGAGGTTGATCACGCCGTCCGGCAACCCGGCCTCCTGCAGCAGCCGCATCAGGAAGTGGGCGGAGTACGCCGACTTCTTCGACGGCTTCCAGATCACCGTGTTGCCCATCAGGGCCGGGGCGGTGGGGAGGTTGCCCGTGATCGAGGTGAAGTTGAACGGGGTGATGGCGAGGACGAAGCCCTCGAGGGGGCGGTGGTCGATCCGGTTCCAGACACCGGCCGAGCTGTTCGGCTGCTCCGCGTAGATCTGCGCCGCGAACCAGGCGTTGAACCGGAGGAAGTCGATCAGCTCACAGGCCGCGTCGATCTCGGCCTGGAAGACGGTCTTGGACTGGCCGAGCATCGTCGCACCGTTGAGCGTGTCCCGCCACGGGCCGGCCAGCAGATCCGCCGCCTTCAGGAAGATCGCCGCGCGGTCCTGCCAGTCCATCGCCGCCCAGTCGGGCTTGGCGTACTGGGCGGCCTGGATGGCCTTGGTCAGGTGCTGCTCTCCGGCCGCCTGCACCTCGGCGAGGTGCAGGGACCGGTCGTGGGGAGCCCGCAGTTCGGAGGTGTTGCCGGTCGCGACGTCGCGCCCCGCGATCACGCACGGCGCGGGGATCGTCTCTTTGCACAGCTCGTCCATGCGCCGCTTGAGAGAGGCCTTCTCGTCGCTGCCCGGCACGTACGAGCGGATCGGTTCGTTCGACGGTTCCGGTGGGATCGGTCGCGCGTCGATCATGGGCGGCTCCCCTGGACGTCGGCTCACCTCCGAGGGTAGTGCCGGATCGGCGCGCGGGACCGCCCGACGGACCACTCTCCGGTTAGGCTCGGGACCCCTGACGGAGAGGACGGATCGTGCCGACCGTGGGTGTCGACATCGGAGGGACGAAGGTCCAGACCGTCGTCCTCGAAGGGGACGAGGTGATCGGTGCGACGAAGATGAAGACGCCGAGGACCGGGGACCGCAACGCCGCGATCGAGGTCATCGTGGCGGGGATCCAGGACGCCGTCGACCGCGCCGGTACGGAGATGTCGGACGTCGCCACGGTCGGGGTGGGCTCAGCCGGCGTCGTGGTCGACGGGACCGTCCGCCAGGCCGAGAACGTGCCGGGCTGGTCCGAACGCTTCCGACTGGCGGATCTGCTCGGCCACGAGCTGGGACTCCCGATCCGCGTGGCCAACGACGTGTCGGCGGCGGCGGTCGCCGAGCACCGACTCGGGGCCGGGCGCGGGTCCCAGAACCTCCTCGTGGTGTTCGTCGGCACCGGCGTGGGCAGCGGGCTGATCCTGGACGGTGAGCTGTACGAGGGAGCCTTCGGTGCCGCCGGGGAGTTCGGTCACACGGTCGTCGAACGTGGCGGGGCGGTCTGCCCGTGTGGGCGGCGGGGGTGCGTCGAGGCGTACGCGGGGCGTCGCGCGATGGAGAACGCCGCCAAGCGGGCGCAGGACGAGGGCAAGCACACCTCGCTGTTCCGCATCGCCGACGAGCTCGGCAAGTCGCGTCTGACCTCCACGGTGTTCAAGGCGGCCTACGACCAGGGCGATCCGGTCGCGGCCGATCTGATCGACTTCGGGGCGGAGGCGCTGGGCAAGGGCATCGCCTCGGCGGTGAACCTGCTCGACGTGGAGCGGGTCGTCATCGGTGGGGGACTGGCCGACAAGATGGGCGAGCGCTACCAGGTCCGCGTCGAGGCCGCGGCCCGACCCGCCCTGTTCCTGCAGCCACCACGCGTGGAGATCGTCCCGGCCGAGTTGGGCGAGCAGGGCGGCGCGATCGGGGCGGCGTTGATCGCGCGGGACGAACACGGCTGAAGGACACGCTCCCGACTGGACGCGGGTCCCGCCGGTCGACCACACTCGCGCCGTCAGACAGCGGCAGGAGAACACCGTGAGCCACCTCAAGCAGGCACGCGCCATCGTGGAGGCGCTGCGTTCGACGATCGACGGAGCGGTATCGCACCTCGCGCCCCAGGTGGTCGAGGACGGACGCGTCTCCACCGATCTGATGGACCAGCGTCAGACGGTGCTCTACGACCTCGCGTCGCTCGCGTCGTCCGTCGCTGCGGCCGAGGAGCTGCTGTCCTACGGCGAGGAGGGAGCCCTGGAGGAGCAGCTGGCGCACGCCTTCGCCGCCGACGTGTACGCCGAGGTGCAGGGTCGGTTCGCGGGCCGTTGGGCGCGGTCGGGCATCGATCCCGAGGGAGACCTGTCCGCCCCGGAGGTCCGCGAGGCCGTGGAGGGCGGACGCGACACCGACCTGCTGTCGGACATCGCCGACGAGATCGAGGACAGCGGGGCACCGCCCCGCCAGCTGTCCGAGGAGTGGGAGATGGTGCGCGACACGTTCCGTCGCTTCGCCGACGACCAGGTGGAGCCGATCGCGGAGGAGGTCCACCGCGAGGACCGTGACATCCCCGACGACATCATCCGGGGGCTCGCGGAACTGGGCACCTTCGGGCTGTCCGTGCCTGCCGAGTACGGGGGGATGGCCGAGGGGGGCCAGGACGAACTCATCAACATGGTGCTCGTCACCGAGGAGCTGTCCCGCGGGTCACTGGGGGTGGCCGGGTCGTTGATCACCCGCCCCGAGATCATCACCACCGCGATCCTGAACGGCGGCACCGAAGAGCAGAAGCAGCGGTGGCTCCCCGACATCGCGTCCGGCGAGAAGATGTGCGCGGTCGCCGTCACCGAGCCGGACTTCGGGTCCGACGTGGCGATGCTGAAGACGACCGCGACCCGGGACGGCGACGAGTGGGTGATCAACGGGGTCAAGACCTGGTGCACGTTCGCCGGCAAGGCCGAGTACCTGCTGCTGCTGGCACGCACCGACCCGGATCGGTCGAAGGCCCACCGGGGGTTGTCGCTGTTCGTGGTGGAGAAGCCGCGGCACGAGGGCCACGAGTTCCGCGTCGAGCAGAGCTCGGGCGGGGTGATGGACGCCCGGGCGATCTCGACCATCGGCTACCGGGGGATGCACAGCTTCGAGATCTCGTTCGACGGGTGGCGCGTCCCCCACGAGAACCTGATCGGGATGGACGACGGTCTGGGGCAGGGGTTCTACCTGCAGATGCAGGCGTTCGCGTCGGGGCGGTTGCAGACGGCGGCCCGCGCGAACGGCGTGATGCAGGCGGCGCTCGAGGACGCGGTCGCCTACACCCGGCAGCGCAAGGTCTTCGCGACCCCGCTGATCGAGTACGAGCTGTCGCGGACCAAGATCGCGCGGATGGCGTTCCTCCTGGCGGCGTGCCGGCAGTTGACGCTGCGCTCCGCCCGCCTCCTGGCAAAGGGGGAGGGGCAGCTGGAGGCCTCCATGGTCAAGCAGCTGGCGTGCCGTGTGGCCGAATGGGTGACCCGCGAAGCGCAGCAGCTGCACGGGGGGTACGGCTACGCCGAGGAGTACGCGGTGTCGCGCTACTTCGTCGACGCGCGTGTGCTGTCGATCTTCGAGGGGGCCGACGAGGTCCTGGCGTTGCGGGTGATCGCCCGGACCTTGCTGGGTGAGGCACTTGAGGACTGATCCACCCGGTCAGCGACCGCCGCTGTCCCGCGTGCCCAACACCAGGGCGTACGCACCGAGCAACAGCACGAACGTGGAGATCGCCGTGATCAGCTGGGCGAAGTCACCTCCGGAGAACAGCAGGTAGAGGACCCACAGCAGGACCCCGAGGATCCCCAGGCCGAGCAGCCTGCCGAGCCAGGTCGACCGCACCGTCAGCGCCCCTCGAAGCGGGGTTCGCGGCGGTCACGGACCGCCTGGATGCCCTCCACGACGTCCTCGGTCCCGTAGTTGACCGCCTGGTTGGCTGCCTCCACGTCCAACTGCTCCTCGAGGCCACGGTCGTGCACGTGCAGGAGGCTCTGCTTGAGCTGGCGGACGACCTGGGGGGCGGACCCGGCGATGTCGCGGGCGATCTCGAGGGACCGCTCCAGCACCTCGTCGGCCGGATGCGACGCGAGCGCCAGCCCCCAGGACGCGGCGTCCGTGCCGGTGACCAGCCGCCCCGTGTAGAGCAGCTCCGCCGCACGTTGGCGATGGGTCAGGCGCGGCAACAACCACGACCCCCCCATCCCCGGGTGGATGCCGATCCGCGCGAAGGTCATGCCCAGCTTGGCGTCGTCGGCGACCACGTTGAGGTCACAGGCCAGCGCGACGCACCAGCCCGCTCCGATCGCGTGGCCGTTCACCGCGGCGATCGCCGGGACCGGCAGCTCACGGATCGACAGGAAGAGCCTGTAGAACTCGCGCATCGCCTCCGAGGCGTCGAACCCCTCTTCGCGGGTCTTGCGCGCGTGCTCGGCGAGCATGTCGAGGTCGCCGCCCGCGGAGAACGCCGACCCCGCCCCGGTCAGCACGACCACGCGCAGGTCCGGATCGCCGGCCAGGTCGGTGAATGTGTCGTGCAGTGCCCGTCCGGTCTCGTCGGTCATCGCGTTGCGTCGGTCCGGATCGTTCAACGTCACCACCGCGATCCCGCGGTCGCGGCGTTCCACCTCGATCATCGCCATACGCACCGCCTCGGTCGCTGCCCGTCGACGGGACCCTAATGGGTTCGTAGCAGGTACGACGCCCCGTGGGCTATCCTCGTCCCCGAGCAACGGCGCTCCCAACTCTGGGGGCGCCGTTCTTCCATCTCTGTCGTCAACGTCGACGGCCACCCCAGGTCGGGTCCCGCCCGCCCTCCAGGGCAACGGCGCCCACGAACGCCCTCCGTACGATCCCGAGGAGCCAGACGTGACCCTGTACGACGCACGCTTCGAGCACGACGCCTGTGGCATCGGTTTCGTCGCCCACGTGGACGGTCGGCCCCGCCGCGAGATCGTCGACAAGGGCCTGGAGGGCCTGCGCGGCGTCGCCCACCGGGGCGCGGTCGCCGCCGACGCCAAGAGCGGTGACGGGGCCGGCCTGATGACCCAGATCCCCCGCGACTTCTTCGCGGCCGAGGCCGACCGGCTCGGCGTCCGCGACCCGCAGCCCGACCGGCTGGGCGTCGCGTTCCTGTTCCTCGACAACACGAGCGGCTCCGAGGGCGACGACGCCCGTGCGGCCGCACGCCACGCGGTCGTGGAGGCCTGTCGGGCCGAGGGCCTGGAGTTCCTGGCGTGGCGCCCCGTACCGAGCGACGAGGACGCCATCGGTCAGATCGCGATCGCGTCGATGCCGCTGCTGGTCCAGGCGCTGTTCTCCCACCCGGCCGGCTGGGACGACGAGGAGGCCGAGCGCGCCGCCTTCCGGGCGCGCCGTCGTGCGCGGGTCGTCTGCGAACAGGAGGGCGTGCGCTACTACGCCGCGTCCTGGTCGTTCCGGACGATCACCTACAAGGCGCTGTCCGGCGGCAACCAGTTGGGGCGGTTCTACCCGGACCTCCAGGACGAGCGCTTCGACTCGGCGTTCGCCATCTTCCACTCGCGGTACTCGACGAACACCGCCCCGACCTGGGAGCGCGCCCAGCCGTTCCGCATGCTGTGCCACAACGGCGAGATCAACACGATCGAGGGCAACGTCAACCTGATGCGTGCCCGCGAGGGCAGCCTCGGGGCCGACTGGGTCGAGTCCGACCTGCTGCGCCCCGTCATCGAGTCCGACCAGTCGGACTCGGCGAAGCTCGACAACGCGCTGGAGCTGCTCGTCCGGGGTGATCGCGACGTCCGCCACGGCCTGTCGATGCTGGTGCCGGCCGTGTGGGAGGGACACCGGTCGGTGGACCCGGCCGTCCGCGACTTCTACCGCTACCACTCGTGCATCGTCGAGCCCTGGGACGGGCCCGCCGGGCTGATCTTCACGGACGGTCGGCGTGTCGGCGCGACCCTCGACCGCAACGGTCTGCGCCCCCTGCGCTACCTCGTGTGCGCCGACGGCTACGTCATCGCGTCGTCCGAGGTCGGGGCGGTGCGCACCGGCGGCCACGGCCCGGTCCGCCGCGAGCGGCTCGGCCCCGGACAGATGGTGTGCGTCGATCCGGACGAAGGCGGCCTGCAGGAGGACACCGAGATCAAGGGGTGGCTCGCCGGGCTCGCCCCGTACGGCGACTGGTTGCGCTCGGAGCTGACCACCAGCTCCACCGGCCAGCCGGTCGACGTCGTGGGCGGTGACGTCGAGCTACGCCAGCTCGCCTATGGGTTCACCAAGGAGGAGCTGACCTCGATCCTGCGCCCCATGGCCAGCGAGTCGAAGGAGCCGACGTCCTCGATGGGGGAGGACACGCCGATCCCACCGGCCGCCCACTACCACCGGCCGGTGACCCACTACCTCAAGCAGCGGTTCGCGCAGGTCACCAACCCACCGATCGATCACATGCGCGAGCACGAGGTGATGAGCCTGCGCACCCTCCTGGGGCCGCGCCGCCCGATCCTCCACGAAGGACCGGAGTCCGCACGGCTGCTCGAGCTCGAGTCGTTCCTGCTGTACCCGCAGGGGCTGCAGCGGATCGTGCTGGATCCGGACATCCCCTTCGACGTGTCCGCCGTGGATGCCACCTTCCCCGTCGAGGCCGGACCTCGGGGGTTGGAGGAGGCGCTGTGGCGCCTGGGTGACGAGGCCGTCGTGGCGGTCCGGGACGGCGCCGGGGTCGTGGTGGTCAGCGACGTGAGCAGCGACGAGGAGCGCTGCCGCATCCCGATCGTGCTGGCGGTCGGTGCGGTCCACCAGCGGTTGCTGCGCGACGGGCTGCGTACCCAGACCAGCCTCGTGGCCGAGACCGACGAGGCCCGCGAGACCCACGACATGGCCTGCCTGTTGGGGTACGGCGCCGACGCGATCGTCCCGCGCCTGTCCCTCGAGACCTTCGCCCACCTGGCCGACGTGGGGCTGCTGCGAGGCGACGACGTCTCCGGGTCGGACGCCCAGGAGCGCTACCGCACCGCGCTCGAGGACGGGGTGCTCAAGATCATGTCGAAGATGGGGATCTCGACGGTCGATTCCTACCGGTCCGCGCAGATCTTCGAGGCGGTCGGCCTGTCCGAGGAGGTCGTCGATCTCTGCCTCACCGGCACCGTCAGCCGTCTCGGCGGCGTGACCTTCACCGACATCGCGCAGGACGTGCTCGACCAGCACGTCGAGGCCTTCGGGACCGTCCGCGAGGAGGACGACGAGGTGACCCTGCCCAGCCCGGGGATCATCAAGTTCTCGCCGCGCGGGCAGGAGTACCACGACATGAACCCGGACATGGTCGGGGCGCTGCACGATGCGCTGGGGCTGGGGCGCAAGCCCGCCACCGACCCCTTCGCCATGGAGGCCGACGACCTGGTCCACGCGCCCGACGAGACGTCCGCCCACGTGCTGGCGCTGGCGACCCACGAGGGGCGGTGGGACCTCTACGAGCGGTACGCCGAGATCGTCGACGACCGTCCCGTGGTGGCGCCCCGTGACCTCCTGCGGTTCCGGACCGACCGGGAGGCCGTGCCGCTCGAGGAGGTCGAACCCGTCAGCGCGATCGTCCGGCGCTTCTCCACGGGGGCCATGTCGCACGGGGCGCTGTCCAGCGAGGCGCACGAGACCCTGGCCGTCGCGTTGAACATGATCGGCGGTGCCGCCAACTCCGGTGAGGGCGGCGAGGACCCGGACCGCTACCGCACGCGGGGCGAGCCCGTCGACCGCAACTGCCGGATCAAGCAGGTCGCCTCCGGCCGGTTCGGCGTGACCCCGCAGTACGCCGCGTTCGCCGACGAGCTGCAGATCAAGATGGCCCAGGGCTCCAAGCCGGGCGAGGGCGGCCAGCTTCCCGGGCACAAGGTCAGCGAGGAGATCGCGCGGCTGCGCCACACCACACCCGGTGCGACGCTGATCAGCCCGCCCCCGCACCACGACATCTACTCGATCGAGGATCTCGCCCAGCTGATCTACGACCTGAAGCAGGTCAACCCCGAGGCGGATGTCTCGGTGAAGCTCGTCGCCGAGACCGGGGTCGGCACGATCGCCGCCGGGGTCGCCAAGGCGCTGGCCGACGTCGTGCACATCTCCGGTCACGACGGGGGGACCGGGGCGTCGCCGCTGTCCTCGATCCAGCACGCCGGGATGCCGTGGGAGCTCGGCCTGGCCGAGACCCAGCAGACCCTGCGCCTGAACGACCTGCGGGGGCGCGTGCGCCTGCGCGTCGACGGAGGGTTCCGCACGGGCCGCGACGTGCTGTACGCGGCGCTGCTCGGTGCCGACGAGTTCTCGTTCGGGACGGCCGCGCTGCTGGCCGAGGGTTGCATCATGGTGCGCACCTGCCACCGCAACACCTGCCCGACGGGGATCGCCACGCAGCGGCGGGACCTGCGCGACCGGTTCGAGGGCCGTCCCGAGCAGGTGGCCGCCTACCTGCTGTTCGTCGCCGAGGAGGTCCGCCGCGGCCTCGCGCAGCTGGGCCTGCGCTCGGTGGAGGAGGCGATCGGCCGCGTGGAGCTGCTCGAGCCGCGGGATGACCTCGAGGGGCGTGCCGCCTCTCTGGATCCGGCGCCGCTGCTCGCGGACGTCGGCACCGAGCCGCGTCACTTCGTGGGCACCCTGCCGATCCAGCGTCCCCGCAGCGAGCTCGGCGACCGGGTGTTCGAGGACGCCCTCGAGACCGTGTTCCTCGGTGGTCTGGTCGAGTACGTCTACGACGTGCGCAACGCCGACCGGACCGTCGGGGCGCGTCTGGGCGGGGCGATCGGCCTGGAGTTCGGCGACGGCGAGCCGCACGGGACCGCCCGGTTGCGGTTCCACGGCGAGGCCGGACAGTCCTTCGGGGCGTTCCTCGCCAACGGCGTCGAGCTGCAGCTCACGGGCGAGGCCAACGACTACGTCGGCAAGGGGATGGGCGGCGGCCGGATCGTGATCCGTCCGCCCGACGACGACGTCGGCGACCCCGTCCTGGTCGGCAACACCGTCCTGTACGGCGCGACCGGGGGCGCGCTGTTCGTGGCCGGACGGGCGGGGGAGCGCTTCGCCGTTCGCAACTCCGGGGGCTGGGCCGTCGTCGAGGGCACCGGCGACCACGCCTGCGAGTACATGACCGGCGGTGTCGTGGTGATCCTGGGTCCGACCGGCTCGAACCTCGGGGCCGGGATGTCGGGTGGTGAGGCGTTCGTGTACGACCCGACCTCCGAGGTGTTGGCGCAGGTGAACCGGCAGCTGGTCGAGGCACGCCGCCCCGACGGCTACCACCTGGACTCGTTGCGCGAGCTGATCGAGCGGCACGCGACGCTGACCGGTTCACGTCGTGCCCGGGAGCTGCTGGAGGACTGGGACCGCACCAACGACCACTTCTGGCGGGTGGCCCCGAAGACCGAGATGCAGCGGGTCGCCGCTGCCGAGGGTTCGCAGCGCACCACCGCCTGACCGCCGGGATCGTGAAGACCTGCGGCAACATGTTGCCGGATCCCTTCACGATCCCATGCGTCAGCCCATGCGTTGGCGCTGCAGCGCCCGCGACAGCTTGCGCATCGACACGACGCCGACGACGCCACCCTCCCCGAGCACCGGGAGGTGGCGGAAGTCGCGGTCGATCATCGTCTGCAGTGCCGCTGCCGCCTCGGCATCGGCCGGGGCGGTGACCGGGTCCTCGGTCATCCACTTGCCGATCGTCGACGCGTGGGTGTCGATCCCGGCCGCGCAGGCTCGTAGGAGGTCGCGTTCCGTGAAGATGCCCGCCAGCTCGCCGGTGTCGTCCATCACCACCAGCGAACCGATGCGGTTGTCCAGCATCAGCTTGGCGGCTTCGGCCAACGGTTCGTGCGTCTCCGCGGCGATGGCCGGGCGCTCGACGAGGTCCATGAGCTTCGGCAATGTGTACACCCCCTCGACCCCCATCATGTCAGGTCGACGGCCGGGGGCGCACCCTGGGCTCGGTCGTCCGTTCGGGTCGGGCGGCGGTGCGGGTCGCGCTACGGGCGTTCCGTGGAGGGGTTGAGCTAGCCTCCCGACCATCCTCTCCCTCCTGTTCGGAGGTCGCACGTGCGCATCCGGAGCCGGTTGCTCGCCGTCGTGGCGTGCATCGCCACGCTCGCGGGGACGCCCCTCCCGGTCGCGACCGCCCAGGATCTGGACGCCGCGCGGACACGTCGTGCCGAGCTCCAGCAGCGTCTCGACCGAGCCGCGCAGGAACTCGCCGATCTCGAGGCGAGAGCCGGCCAGCTGTCCAACGAGCACGAGGCCCTCACCGCAGAGCTGGGCCGCCTCACGGGCGAGATCGCGGCAGCCGAGGACCGGGTCAGCGACCGCGTCCGCACCCTGTTCAAGCGCGGCAACGTCGATCCGATGATGGCCCTCCTGACGACCGAGGAGCCGGGCGACGCCCTGGACCGGGCGACGATCGTCATCAGCCTGGCCCGTGGCGACCAGGCGGCGTCACAGATCGCGACGGCGAAGCGCACCCGCGGCCACGCGCTGCAGCAGCGACTCGACGCACGGCAGGCGGAGCTCGACGAGGCACTGGCCGCGCAGCAGGCCGCTCAGGCGGCGTTGCGCGAGGATCTCGAGGAGGCCGCAGCACTCGAACGCCGGTTGGAGGAGGAGGCCCGGCGCCGTGCGGAGGAGGAGGCCCGCCGGGCGCAGCAGCGGCAGCAGGCTGCGGCGACCGCGTCACGCCCCGTCGCCAGCGGACGGTACGCCTGTCCGGTGGCGCAGCCGCGGTCCTTCACCGACACCTGGGGCGCGCCCCGGTCGGGCGGACGCCGGCACCGCGGTACCGACATCCTCGCCCCGTACGGGACCCCGGTGCTGGCGGTCACGGACGGGATCGTCGACCGTCGCGGTTACGGCGCGTCGGCCGGCAACTGGCTGATCTTCCGCGGCTCGGACGGCACCGACTACTGGTACATGCACCTGCAGCGCTTCACGGTCGGTGACGGGGCGCGGGTGTCGGCCGGCACCCAGATCGGCACGAACGGCGACACCGGCAACGCCCGTGGGACGCCCCACGTGCACTTCGAGCAGCATCCGGGTGGGGGCGGGGCGATCAACCCCTACCCGTTCCTCCGCCGGATCTGCTGAGGGGCCGCCGACCGTCCGACCCGGTGGAGACAGAGCCGCGGGCCCCGCACGGGGGTGGCGGGGCCCGCGGCGACCGGGCGAGCGTTCGAGCAGGGGTTCGACCCAGGGGTTCGACCCAGGGGTTCGACATGTCTGATGCGGTCTCCTGCAAACTCCTACGGCCGTCCGGCCAAGGTCCCGACGGGGTCGTCACCGGAGAGGACGCGCCGGACGTTGTCCAACGACCGTCCGAGGATGCGGCCCGCGGACTCCGCGGTGGTCCCGGCGAGGTGGGGGTTGACGACCACGGTGTCGATCGTCAGCAGCGGGTGGTCGTCCGGGGGCGGTTCGGGCGACCAGACGTCGACCGCGGCGCCGTGCAGGCGCTCCGCTGCCAGTGTCTCGGCCAGCGCCCGGTCGTCGACGATCTCGCCCCGGGCGGCGTTCACCAGGACCGCCGTGGGCTTCATCGTGGACAGGCGGTCCGCAGCGATCAGGTGACGGGTCTCCTCGGTCAACGCGATCGCGAGCACCAGCACGTCCGCCTGGGCGATCAGCTCGTCGAGCTCCTGGTAGGTGACGCCGAGAACGGCCTCCCGGTCGTCGCTGCGACGGTTGCGGGTCCAGTACCGGACGTCGACGTCGAACCCGGCCAGCCTCGGGGCGAGCGCCTGTCCGACGTCCCCCATCCCGACGATCCCGACCACCTTGCCGGCCAGCTCGTAGCGGGCGCGTCCCAACTGGTGCCACTCGCCGCTGCGCAGGGTGCGATCGTCGCGGACGAGCTGACGCAGCGCCCCGATCGCTGCCCACACGCACCACTCGGCGACGGCGACGTCGTTCAGGCCGGCGCAGCTGGCGACCGGGATGCCCGCCCGGGCGCAGGCCTCGACGTCGACGCTGTCGGTGCCTGCCGCGGGAACCTGGACCAGCCGGCAGGTCGGGGCCAGCGCATCCACGAGGTCGCCGGTCACGCGGTGGTGCGAGGTCCAGTCGGCGACGACCACGTCCGCTCCGGCGCACGTATCCAGGGGGTTCTCGTCCCGCCCCACCGACACGACCTCGTGCCCGTCGGGCAACTGCGGCTGGACCGCCTCGGCCGGGATCGGTGCCAGCACCACGACCTTGCCCATGTGTCGCCTCCTCGCCCGTCCGGCGCGGCCCGCCGCTGGCGGTCGTCACCGGTTCGTTGTCGCAATACCATCGTGGTGGCAGGCTAGACACGTACCACGCCCGCGCGACGAGGACAGAGACCGCGCAACCCGAGACCGCGCAACCCCAAACTGCGCAAACACCGTGCCCCCCGAGCCACCTTCGCCCCATCGCTGAAGAGCAGGTCCCATGACGCTCCAGACCCAGACCCGGGAGCAGCTCCACCACGTCGTCGTCCGGTTCGCCGGCGACTCCGGTGACGGTATGCAGCTCACCGGCGACCGCTTCACCGCCCAGACCGCCGAGGTCGGCAACGACCTCGCGACCCTGCCGGACTTCCCGGCCGAGATCCGCGCTCCCGCCGGCACCATCGCCGGTGTGTCGTCCTTCCAGCTGCACTTCAGCGACCAGGACATCCTCACGCCGGGCGACCAGCCCAACGTGCTCGTCGCGATGAACGCCGCCGCGCTCAAGAAGAACATCGGCGACCTCGAGCCGGACGGCACGCTGATCGTGAACAGCGACGGCTTCGGTCGCCGCGACCTCTCGAAGGCCGACTACGACACGAACCCGCTCGAGGACGGCTCGCTCGACCGCTACCAGGTCTACGAGGTCGCGTTGTCCGAGATGACCACGCGGGCCGTGTCCGACCTGGTCGAGGCCAAGGAGATCACCAACAAGGACGCCGGCCGCGCCAAGAACATGTTCGCGCTCGGTCTGGTGTCCTGGATGTTCGGGCGTCCGATCGATTCGACCGTCGATTGGCTGCAGGAGAAGTTCGCCAAGGTTCCGGGGATCGCCGAGGCCAACGTGCAGGCCCTGAAGGCCGGCTACCACTTCGGCGAGACCGCCGAGCTGTTCAGCCACGCCTACGAGGTCAGACCCGCCAGCCTGCCGGCAGGCCGGTACCGCAACATCAACGGCAACACCGCGCTGGCGTACGGCCTGATCGCCGCGAGCGTCCAGTCGGGTCTCGAGCTCTTCTACGGCTCCTACCCGATCACGCCGGCCAGTGACGTGCTGCACGAGCTCGCGCGCCACAAGCGCTTCGGTGTGCGCACCTTCCAGGCGGAGGACGAGATCGCGGCGGTCGGTGCGGCGCTCGGCGCCTCCTTCGGCGGGGCGCTGGGGGTGACCGCGTCCTCGGGGCCGGGCATCGCCCTGAAGACCGAGACGATCGGGCTGGCGGCGGCGATCGAGCTCCCCCTGCTCGTGGTCAACGTCCAGCGCGGCGGACCGTCCACGGGCCTGCCGACCAAGACCGAGCAGGCCGACCTGTTGCAGGTGATGTTCGGACGCAACGGCGAGGCGCCCGTCCCCGTCGTGGCGGCGCAGTCACCGGGGGACTGCTTCTACGCGGCGCTCGAAGCGGCCCGGATCGCGCTGAAGTACCGCGTCCCGACGATCCTGCTCTCCGACGGCTACCTCGGCAACGGCTCCGAGCCGTGGATGCTGCCGGACCTCGACGAGCTGCCCGACCTGCGCCCCGAGTTCGCGACGGCACCCAACGGCGAGGACGGGACGTTCCTGCCGTTCGAGCGCGACCCCGACACGCTGGCGCGCCCGTGGGCGCTGCCGGGGACCGAGGGCCTGATGCACCGGATCGGAGGGCTCGAGAAGGCCGACCGGACCGGCAACATCAGCTACGACCCGCTCAACCACCACCTCATGACCGAGCTCCGGCAGGCCAAGATCGACGGCATCGCCGACGACTACCGACCGCTGGAGGTCGATGACCCGGACGGCGATGCCGACCTGCTGGTGATCGGGTGGGGGTCGACCTACGGGCCGATCCGTTCGGCCTGCGAGCGGGTCCGCAAGCAGGGCGGCAAGGTCGCGCGCATCCACCTGCGCCACGTCAACCCGTTCCCGAACGACCTCGGTGACGCGATCGCCCGGTACGAGCGGGTCCTGGTGCCCGAGGTCAACA
>CAZHZQ010000020.1:0-3577 GCA_964537235.1 uncultured Actinomycetota bacterium
TGACCGCCGCGCGCTACGAGCTGGCGAGCGAGCCCTTCGAGGTCGTGGCGAACACGGGCCTCGTCGTCCGTGGCGTCGAGGCCACCGCGAACGAGGACGGGACCGCCTGACGTTCCACGCGCAGAACCCCCCACCGGAGGCCCGGGAACACCTCCGGTACCGCGAACAGGTTCCTGCCGGCGGGATCCTGGCCTTCGCGTACGAGGGCGACACGTTCGAGGCCGTCTGGGACACCACCACCGGTGGCTGGGTGGCCGAGGTACCCGGCGACGCGAACGGTGCTGCCGTCGAGGTGCCCGACGATGGCCTCGTCGACGGGGCCGGGAACCGATCGGGGCCGGGCGAGCGGCCCTCGCCACGCAGAGGACGCGGCAGCCGGGATGAGATCGTGGCTCCTGGCCCCTCCCCCTCGGCCGCGACCGGTACCGTCCAGCGCCAGCGACGGGTTGGGGCAACTCTTGCAGGATAGGGTCGTTCTTCGTACAGCGGTGATGGCGACGGTTCTCGTCGTCCTCGTGGGGTGCGGTGCAGCTCCGGACGAGACGGCTGCCGACGAGGTGACGATCACGGCGCACGAGTTCTCCCTCGACGCGCCCGAGACCCTGCCCGCCGGCGAGATCACGTTCACCCTGCAGAACGAGGGAGCGCTCCCGCACCACGCTCAGCTGGTGCAGATCCCGGGCGGCAGCGAGGAGGCATTCCAGGACGACGGGCGCTACGGCACGGTCATGAACCAGGCCACCTGGCTCGGAGGCCCGTCCACCGTAGGACCGCAGTCGACGTCACCGTCCGTGACGACCACCCTGCAGCCGGGCACGTACGGGTTGCTCTGCCTCGTCGAGACCGAGGGAAGCGAGCACGCGTCACGCGGCATGAGAGCCACGTTCGTGGTCGAGGGCGAACGGGCGGACCCCGCGGAGCCCGCCGTGGACGCCACGGTCGGCCTCGACGAGTACGAGTTCGACGTCCCGGACGGGTTCACGGGCACCGGCAGCTTCCTGGTGGAGAACCAGGGGGCCGAGGACCACGAGATGAGCATCCTGCGCGTCCCGGACGCCGCAACGGTCGATGATGTGCGCGAGGAGCTCCTCGCGTGGGACGGGGCAACGCCGACCCCCGACGCGCTGGCGTTCGCGGGTGGCGTGCACGCGCTCCGCTTCCGGAAGTCGCAGTCGATCGACCTCGATCTGGACCGCGGTACCTACGCGTTGGTGTGCTTCGTCCCGACCGACGCGACGCGGCAGACGCGCCACTGGCAGAAGGGCATGCTCGCCGTGGTCGACGTCCCCTGACGATGGAACCCGTACCGATCGACCGCTTCGAGGAGCTGGTCGACGACGCGCTCGACGACGTCCCGCCGGAGCTGTGGGACCAGTTCGACAACGTCGCGGTCATCGTCGACGAGGAGCACGAGGAGGATCCCACGATCCTCGGGATCTACGAGGGCGTCCCCCTCACCGAACGGTTCGAGTACGCCGGGGCGCTGCCCGACGTGATCCGGATCTTCCGTCTGCCGCTGTGCGCGATGGCCCACGACGAGGACGACCTCGTCGACGAGGTCTACATCACCGTGGTCCACGAGCTGGCGCACCACGTCGGGATCGACGACGAACGGCTGCACGAGCTGGGATGGGCCTGAGCCGGGCGAGCGTCACCAGGAACCACCGCCACCCCCACCGCCGCCGGAGCCTCCTCCCCCACCACCGAACCCGCTGCCACCACCGGACGACCCGGGCGAGGCGGAGGCCGCGGCGATGACCGTCGGCATCGACGCGAGGTGCGTGGCGCGCGGCACGTGCACGCCCTCGGCCGCCGCTTGTTCCTGGATCACCTGACCGAAACGGTCGAGCCAGGCGTCGCCCATCCCGAAGGCCACCGCCCACGGGAGCAGTTCCAGCGCGGCGTGCTGCAGGTCGAGTCCCGGTTGATCGGCCGCCCAGTCGAGCCGATCCTCCTCCACCGCCTCGATCGCACGGCGCAGCCCCAGCGCCTGCTGCCAGCGTCGCCGGACACCGGGATCCGCGCCCACCAGATGCGCGTGCCATCGCGCTCGCAACCGCGCTCCGGTGCCGACGTTGACGACGAGTGCCCCGATGCCCGCGAAGGCCGCCGAGAACAGCCCGATCGACGTGGGGCTGCTGGTCGGGACCCCGTTCGAGGTGATGTGGCTGACACCGGCCGCCATGGCACCGATGACCGCGAAGAACGACCCGAACAGCACCGCGAACCACACCGCCTTGCTCGCCCCGAAGGTGGACAGCCCCGCGCGGACGCCGGTGCGCTCGTCCCAGTCCATCTCGGCGAAGGACCGCGACAGCTCGGTGCGCTCGTCGGCCGGCGTGCTCGCCGACCACTCCCGGAAGCTGCCGTCCGCTGGGGTCAGCGTCTCGACGAGCTGGCGGTCGAAGCGATCCAACCCGGCGGTGTCGCCACGCGCCACCACGAGCGCGGCGTCGTCCGACCGCTCCGGGTCGATCCGGATCGCACCGTCCGTCGCCAGGCGGATCAGGGTCGCCGCTCGCAGATCGCCGGGATCCGGCGACGGATCGACGAGCGTGGCGTGCGTCTCGGGTTTGCCGGCCGGGGGCCGGAAGACGGTCGGGGCGGCGTCTGCGAGCCCGGCGAGCTCGCGCAGCTGCCGCCAGCGACGCAGGGGCCAGATGGTGATCAGCAGCGCCAGGCCGGTGATCGCACCCGGGAACAGGAACCGCGCACTCAGCCAACGGGTCGGCCCGGCGTCCTCACCGAGAGGCACGAGGTCGACACGCGGGGGCGAGGTGCTGAAGGCCGACGGTGGCAGCACCGTCGAGACGGTGGCGCCACGGAACGGTCCGAGCTCGTCGAACGTCCACACGATCCCGTCCGTCGCATCGCCTCGAGGTGCAGCGCACGCCTCGGTCGAGCCCACCGGTCCCGCGACACAGCCCACGGCCCGAGGCTCTTCGGGGAGGCGTAGCGAGACCGACGCATGCCCGACGTCGGTCGGCCATCCGTACCCGAAGGTGTCCCAACGCAGCTCGATCCCCCGATCGGGCACGGCGGCCAGCAACCGGTCGATCGTGTAGTCGATCGTGTACCGGTGCTCCCCGACGATCGTCACGTCGGGGTCCCCGATCCGCAGACGTACTCCGTCCTCGATGTCGCCCTGGACGACCTGTGCTGCGCTGCCGTCCTGTTGGATCTCGCCGATCGTGTAGTCCAGTTCGCCGGCGGGACCGGCTACGGGGAGATCGCGGAAGATCCCGTGCCGTGGGGTGTGGAACCGCGCGGTGATCCGCTCCCGGACCGACAGGCTGCCGGAGGCGTCGAGGATCGCAGCGACCTGCATGTCGGTGATCGTGAAGGCGTCGTCGACGTCACCGCCGGGCACGTAGGTCGATGCGCGCCACCCGATCAGCAGCAGCGGCAGCGCACCGAGCAGCAGCAAGCCGGAGGTGCGCAGGAGACGTGAGGTCATCCGGTCCCGTCCTCGACGACGACGACACGCATCCTGCCGGACACAACTCGGGACACAAGCAGGCGGGGAGGTGAGCGAGCGTCTGCCCACCTCCCCCGTCGTGCCGGTCAGCCGGTCGTG
>CAZHZQ010000020.1:3677-24236 GCA_964537235.1 uncultured Actinomycetota bacterium
GCCTCCGTACGAGCTGAACGCCGAGGAACAGGGCGAGCGCGCCGATCCCCGCGGCGGTCAGCGCGACCGACCCGAAGCCCGTGGCCGGGAGCGTCGTCGCGTCGTCACCCGCGACGGTGTAGTCGATCTGAACCATGACGATCTCCCCGTCGACCTGCACGGGGCCGTCGGGGCCGGGGAACTCGTAGGCGCCGACCTCTCCGGCGTCGAGGTGCAGCATCGGCCAGAGCTTCTGGTCCGCCTCGAGGGTCGTGTCCAGCGTCACGGTCAGGTCGGAGGTGTCGCCCTCCGCGATCGCCGCGTGTCCGATCACCTCGCCGGGAGCTCCACCGTCGTCCCGGTGCACGACCACGAACCCGGATGCCCCGGAGATCGACACCGAGTCGACCTCCACCGAGGTTCCGTCGCCGGTCTGGTCCGCTGCGGAGATGGTTCCCGTCGGGGCCTGCTCGGCGTCGTCGCCGGAGTCGTCGCCGGAGTCGTCGCCCGTGTCGTCCCCCGTGTCGTCCCCCGTGTCGTCGCCGGAGTCGTCGCCGGAGTCGTCGCCCGTGTCGTCGCCCGTGTCCTGAGATGCCTGCTGGACGACGATCGTGCCCGCCATCCCTCCTCCGTCCGGGGTGCCGTGGAGCTTGCAGTAGTAGGTGAACTCCCCGGCCTCGTCGAAGGTCTGCGGGTACGTCTCGCCAGTCATCATGCAGTCGTCGCCGAACGACTCGCAGTCCGGATGGGAATCCCAGCTCCCGTCGCTGGCAGTCACCGTGTGCGGCGCCGATCCCTCGTGCGTCCACTCGATCGTGTCGCCCTCGGTGACCGTGATCGTGGGCGGTTCGAAGTCGTTGTCGACGACCGAGACGCTCTCTGTCGCCGCGAGGGCCGTCGCTGCCGGGAGCGCGAGCACGAACACCGCCACGACGATCCCGAGAACGCGGTGGATCCTGGCTGGGGATGGCATGGTTGGCCCTTCCTCCGTCGATGGGTTCCCACCTCCTCGTACGCAGCGTCGCCGCGTCCGGTTCACCGCGTCGCGCTCGGTCCGAACCCGGACCTCGACTACGGTGCCCACCGTGAACACCGAGGAGGCAGCAGACGTGTCGGACCTGTTCTCGATAGACGGCAAGGTCGCCCTGGTCACGGGAGGCTCCCGCGGCATCGGGCGCATGATCACCGAGGGGCTCCTGCGCGCCGGGGCGCGGGTCTACACGTGCTCGCGCAAGGAGGACCAGCTGCGGTCGACGGCCGACGAGCTGTCGGAGATCGGCGACATCACCGCGATCCAGGCTGATCTCTCCTCGAAGGCCGGTTGCGACGAGCTCGGGGCGGCGATCGCGGAACGCGAGGACGAGGTGCACATCCTCGTCAACAACGCCGGTGCATCGTGGGGCGAGGACATCGAGAGCTACCCGGAGTCCGGGTTCGACAAGGTCCTGGACGTCAACGTGAAGGGGGTCTTCTACATGACGGTCGCGCTGCTCCCGCAGCTGCGGGCCGCGGGCACGCTCGACGATCCGGCACGGGTGATCAACATCGGTTCGATCGACGGGATCTCGGTCCCACAGCTCGAGTCGTACGCGTACTCGACGTCCAAGGCCGGCGTGCACATGCTCACCCGTCACCTCGCCAAGCGTCTCGCCGGCGAGCACATCGCGGTCAACGCGATCGCGCCGGGGCTGTTCGAGAGCAAGATGACCGCGTTCATGTTCGACGACCTCGAGGAGAACGCCGAGCAGGTCTTCCCGCTCCAGCGCACGGGGCGCCCCGACGACATCGCCGGCACAGCGATCTTCCTGTCGTCGCGGGCCGGCTCGTACCTGACCGGAGCGGTCATCCCGGTCGACGGGGGCATGGCCACGCTCAAGTGACCCGTGTGGGAGCGGTCGCCCTCGTCAGGGCGGTGCTCCCGATTGCGGCGCTGACGGCGGCGCTGGTGGGTTGCGCGACGCCGGTCGACGTCCGGGACACCGGGGTCGCCACACCGGGTATCGACGCCCCGAGAGATACCGCCTCGCACCCCCCTGCCGCGGGGCTCGAGACGACGGTCACCAGGATCGTCGACGGCGACACCCTGCACGTCTCCGACCTGGGGGTGCGCGTCCGCCTGATCGGGATCGACACGCCCGAGACCGTCCATCCGAACCGCGGGGTCGAGTGTTTCGGGAGGGAGGCCAGCGCACACCTGGCTGAACTGGTCCCGCCCGGGACCCCCGTGGTCGTCGGCTTCGACGTCGAACGCACCGACCGGTACGACCGTCCGCTCGGGTACGTCTGGCGCGCATCGGACGGTCTGTTCGTCAACCTCGCGATGATCGAAAACGGGTTCGCGCAGGCCTACACCGTGCCCCCCAACGTCCGGTACAGCGACCGGTTCGTGGCCGCGCAGCGTCGAGCCCGCGACGCTGACCGCGGCCTGTGGTCGGCGTGCCGGGAGTGACCGTCAGATGATCGTCCAGCCCCCGTCGACCGGGATGGTCTGACCGGTCACGTAGCTGGACGCGTCCGATGCGAGGAACAGCAGCACCCCGTCCAGTTCGTCCTCGCGCCCCGCACGCGCCATCGGCGTCTCGCGTTCGATGAACGAGATGCCGGACTCGGTCTCGAACATCGGCTGCGTCATCTCCGACGCGAAGAAGCCCGGCGCGATCGCGTTCACCCGCACGCCCTTGCGCGCCCACTGACCGGCGAGTTCCCGGGTGAGGTTGACCAGCCCACCCTTGCTCGCGGCGTAGCTGGCCTCGGGGATCCGCACCGATCCGACCAGCCCGATCACGGAGGCGATGTTCACGATGCTGCCGACGATCTCCCGGTCGATCATCTCCGCCGCCGCCTGCCGGGCCAGTGCGAACGGGGCGTTGAGGTTCACGTCGATGACGCGGGCGAACTCCTCGTCGGTCTCGTCCAGCGCCTTCTTGACGTTGGTCGTCCCCGCGTTGTTGACCAGGACATCGATCCGGCCGTACCGGTCGAGCGTCGTCCCGATCAGTCGGTCACGGTGCTCGGCGGAGGTCACGTCGCACGCGACGGGCAGGGCGTCGTCGAGGTCGTCCGCCAGATCCTCGAGCCGCTCGACCCGTCGGGCGGCGAGCACGACCTTCGCGCCCGCCGCGTCGAGCACGCGCGCGAACCGTGCTCCCAGTCCGGAACTGGCACCGGTCACGACCGCGACGCGGTCGTCGAGGCGGAAGGCATCGGTCGGGTTCGGCACGTCATCCTCGTTCGCTGGGGATCGGGTGTCGACCAGCGACGGTAGTCGGACGTCCGTCGGTCCGGGTGAGGGGGCCTGGGCGGCGTACGGTGGCTGGCAGTCCGTCCGAGGAGACGCCCGTGCCCGGAGCGACGACCGCTGCAGCGATCCACCTGACGCCTGACGACTACCACGTGATCGGTCCCGAGGACTTCGGGGCGCCTGGCCTCTGGGCGCGCGAATCCGTCGGCCCGTTCGCCGACGTGCAGGCCGTCGGCACGCTCGTCACGGTGCACGACAGCCGCTTCGACCCCGGGAAGGGCATCGGCCACCACCCGCACCGCGGGATGGAGCGCCTGTTCTACATCCTGGAGGGTGGCGTCGACCACGACGACAGCTTCAACGAGATCCAGGGCCACATGGGCACCGGGGACCTCGGGATCCTGACCGAAGGGCAGCGCGGGATGGTCCATTCGGAGTGGAACCACGAGGACGATGAGGCAACCCGGGCGTACATCCTCGTCTACCCCACCGATCCGACGCCTCCGACCGCGATGTTCGCTGCGATCCGTGACGGGGAGGCGGAGCGGACCGAGCCGGCCGACGGCGTGAGCGCAAAGGTCCTCGTCGACGGGAGTGACGAGCGGCTCCACGGAGATCTGCGCCGGTTCCTCGACATCGAGATGGTCGGCGGCTCCACCGTGCGCCTCGACGTCGAACGGGACGAGGCTGCGCTGCTGTTCGTGCTGGACGGAGCGATCGAGGTCCACGAGGGCGACGGCACGACGGTCGCCGCCGCGGTCGGCGAGGACCACACCGTCCTGGTCCCGCCGGACGGTGGACCGCAAGCGCTCGAGCTGCTCGCCGAAGGGGCAGCGCGAGTGCTCCACGTCGTGACCGGCGAGGGGTTCGGCCTGCGCCGAGGATGAGCCGAGCTCACCGTTCCGGGCGGTCCGTCGCCTCCTCCCCGATCCACTCGAAGTGGTGGTTGTCCGCGTGGAGGAAGTCGCCACCCCACCGGAACCCGTGGCGGCCGAGGATCTCGACCACCTCAGGAGACGGCGGTGGACCCAGGCCGGGCTGTGACAGGTCGACGTTGATGTCCAGCGCGATCCCCCACGAGTGCCGCGACAACCGGTCGCGATCCACGGCGATCAACCTCGGGTGGTAGCAGCCCGCGTAGGCCGACGGGTCCACCTCGTGCGCGAGGCCAGCGTTGACGACCTCGTTCAGCGCGCCGCGCAGGTCGTCGATGATGGCCTGGTGGCAGCGCACCGTGCCGAGGATCGGGACGTCGGCGGACACGATGTGCCGGTCGACCCAGTCCGGGTCCACGGACACCTCCCGCACCCCGGGTTGCGGCCGGAACGCGAACTCACCGAACCGCGACTTGACCTCCAGGAGCGAGAGCACGAGCGGCGCGCGGTGACGGCTGCCGCCGCCGGTGACGTCCACCACGCGGGCGGGGCGGTCACCCGGCACCAGAGCACGCAACCCGTCGCGGAGGACTTCGGTGGCGTCCTCGTCGGGAGCGCTGTGCCGGACGACGATCGAGCCGTCGGGCTCCAGGCCGACCGCGTCCGCGTCCGCGACATGCAGGACGATCGCCGCGTTGCGCACCGTGCCGTCGGGAACGACCGCCGCGACCCGCAGACCGCCGCGACCGGGGAGGTCGATCTCGCCCCCGACGCCGATGCCACGCAGAGTCGCAGACGTCTCGGGCAGCAGGACGTCCCCCGGCCGGAGTGCCTCGACGGTCGTGCGGGCCGGCCCGTCGGGCAACGTCGCCGCGAAGGCCGGGGGATCGACCGCCACGACGTCGACCGGGATGCGCCATCCCTCCGGGGGTCGGTCGACGGTGCGACCGTCGGCATCACGTGAGCCGGTCAAGCCGAGGGTCTCCGAACGGATGAACGCCACAGCCGTCACGTGCGGGAGTCCGCCCGCCTGCTCGGCGACAGCCGGGTGCAGTTCCCCGCGGCTCCACATCACGAGGGTCGCCGGCGCATGCGCCCCGTTCGACGTCGGGGCGGTGTCGCCCGGGGTGCTCGCCGTCTCCTGGGGCGACGGCGTCGGTTGGGAGGGACGCGGGGGCGGATCCGGGTCGCCGGTCGAGAGCAGGAGGACGGCGAGGACGACCAGGACCAGCGTCAGGACGGCGGCGATCGCGGTACGCAAGGACCCTCTCCTCTCGAAGACCGCAACGTACGCGGAACAGCCCCCGCAGGCCGCGAGTCAGTCCCCTGGACCTGGGTCCGGACCGGGATCCCCACCCTCGGCGACGCTCACCAGGCGGTCCAGGTAGTGGACCCACCCGACCTCGTGCAGATCGGTCTCCTCCGGAGGCAGCTGCCGGTGGGTGAGTCGCACGAGCGTGCCGTCCGTCGCCGGGATCAGATCGATCTCGACGACCGACGATCCCGGCGGGATGCCGGGGTGGTCGACCCAACCCCACGTGAACACGACCCGTCGGTTGGGCACGAGCTCCACGAACTCGCCCCGGGCCGTCTGGCCGGTTCCCATGCGCATCCGGAACAGCCCCCCGGGTGAGGCATCGATCGTGGCCTGCTCTCCCTGCCAACGGGACCACCGTTCCGAGTCGGTGAGGTAGGCGTACACGGTGGCGGGCCCAGCGGCGATGTGCCGTTCCACCGTCACGACCGTGTCCTTGGTCATCCGGTGTCCCTCTCGTCCGCATGGCCAGAGGCCTCGCCGACCGGGTCGCCCTCGACGGCTGCGGCCAGATCGTCGAGGGTCGCGGTCCACATGACCTCGAGCGCATCCGCCAGCGGACCGAGCTGGTCGCGGTCGGCCCGGTAGTAGACGTGGTTGCCCTCGCGCCGGGCACGCACGAAGCCCGCCTCCCGCAGCACCGCGAGGTGCTGGGACACGGCCCCGAACGTGACCTCGAACTTCGACGCGATCTGGCCCGCAGCCAGCTCCCGGTCCCACACGAGCCGGAGGATCTCCCGACGACGCGGTTCGGAGACGATCTGCCACGTGTCCACGGAACCACTTTAGCCTAGATTGAAATAGTTTGGGTGGGCGGCTACTTTAGTCTCTACTTAACCAGGACCTGACGGTTGGTCCCATCGATCCGACACACAGGAGGCAGCACGTGGGCGACTGCCGCATCCGCATGCAGTTCGACATCGACGCCGACGAGGCCACGATCCGCGGGGCGTTGACGTCCCGAGAGGGGATCGCCAGCTGGTGGTCCGACACCGTCGACGGTGACCCCGGTCAGGACGGCGGCGACCTGTACGTGTCGTTCCCCGATCTCCCGGAACGGTTCCACTTCCAGGTCGCGTTCGAGGACGAGCAGATCAGCTGGGAGACGCAGAGCTTCCCGCCCTGGTGGCAGGGCACCACGATCCGCTGGTGGCTGACGGACGAGGACGACGTCGAGGGGACCCGCCTGCACTTCGCGCACGGGGGGTTCGATCCCGAGGACGAGCTCATCCCGGTGATCACCCCGGCGTGGGCCGACATCGTCCGCCGTCTGCAGCGCTACACCGAGACGGGCGACGCCGACCCGTTCGCTCGGCTCACGTGATCCGCCGCGGACGTCCGGACGCCGCGTTCAGCCCTCCGCTTCGACGACGGTGACGGGCACCTCGACCCTCCGGGCGATCCTGCTGGGGAGATCCATCTTCACCCACCGCGAGATCCCGACCGGTAGCGTCGAGATGATGATCTCGGAGAAGCTCTCGCCCTCGAGGGCGTCCTCGAGCGCTGTGAGCGGGTCCGGTCCGACGACCTCGCCGTCGACCTCCCCTCCGAGCGACTGGATCTTGTCCAGGATCCGGTCGAGCCGGTGTCCCGAACGCTCGCGTGCCTCATCGATCGCTTCGGTGGCGCCGCTGCGCACTCCGGAGACCCCGAACGCCGGGTCCGCCGGCATCCAGGCGTCGGCCTCCAGCTCCGGCTCGATCATCGGGACGATGACGTGGAACCGTCCGTGGCCGGCCTCGATCCGGTCCCGGATGCGGGACTCGAGCTCCTTCCCACCCAGCGTCTGGTTGGCCAGTATCAGATAGCGACCCATGAGTTGCCCCTCGTTGCGGGATCCCTGCGCCTCCCAGGGTCCACGCCACACGCTGCCCGTCAAGGTCCCATCGTCCCGGACGGCTCCGACCGCACCTCCGCCCATGACCGGCGGTCAGGTCCCCACTGCCGGCGGGATCGCCGCCGGGCGATCAGCCCTCGCGGTGGACCCGGGTGGCGGTCGCCTGGTCCCGCGGGAGCACCAGCATGTGGGCGACGTTGACGTGCGACGGGCGGGTGGCGGTCCACGCGATGCAGTCCGCGATGTCCTCGGCCGTCAACGGCGTCATCCCCTCGTAGACCTGGGCCGCCCGCTCCTCGTCGCCGTCGAACCGGACCAGGCTGAACTCGGTCTCGACGAGTCCCGGAGCGATCTCGCTCACCCGGACCGGCTGGTCCACGAGTTCCATCCGCAGCACCTCCATCACCCCGTGGATCGCGAACTTCGCGGCGTTGTAACCACCACCGCCCGGGTAGGCCTCGATGCCGGCGATCGATCCCACGGTGACGACGTGGCCGTCGCCGCTGTCGATCAGCGCGGGGAGCAGCGCCCGGGTCATACGGACCGCGCCCATCACGTTCGACTCGTACATCGTGCGCCAACGCTCGTCGTCCGCCTCCGCGACCGGATCGAGGCCCAGCGCCCCGCCGGCGTTGTTGACCAGCAGCCGACACGTGTCGATCTCGCCGCAGAAGCGATCGACCGACTCCGGGTCGGCCACGTCCAGGACCCGTGCCCGCGCCCCGATCGGGCCGGCCACCTCGCGCAGCCGGTCGGTCCGTCGGGCCCCGATGACGACGTCGTACCCCTCCTCCGCCAGACGTCTGGCCGTCGCCGCCCCGATGCCGGCGCTCGCCCCCGTGACGACCGCGGTCCCTCGTTCCTCCATGGGCTCGACACTAGGTCACGCTCCCGTCCGGAGGTCGTCGATCCGACACCGCGACCCTCCACGAGCTACACCTGGGGTGCCGGGAGGAGCAGCGCATGTGGGTCGTGGAAGCGTTCGATGAGGACGGCGAGTACGTCGCGTACAGCCAGGAGGCGTACGTGAGCGAGGAGGACGCCCGCAAGGCCGCGGAGGAGCGGGCGGCCGAGCAGCCCGAGTACACCTGGGAGGTCCGGTACGTCGAGAAGCAGACGGCCGACCCCGAGCGGCCCTTCGCCGAGGTCTGAGCCGCGGCCTGTGGGCCACCCGCCGCGGCCGGCGTACGGTGGTCACGAGCCGAGGTGGGCCGTGGTCTGCGACGAGTGCGGGAACGGACAGCGCACGGGCCGGTTCTGCGGTCGTTGCGGTGCCCGGATGGGCCGCCTGGACGCCCCGTCGCGATCCGAGGGACCTCTCCGCCACAGGGGGGACGGTCCGTCCGGTCGAGGCCTCCGGGCCGCGTCGGCGGTCGCGGCCGTCCTCGCCGTCCTGGCCGTCTCGGCGTTCTTCCTCGTCGGTCCGGACCGCACCCCGGAGCCTGACACGCCCCGGAACGGCGACCCCGCCGCTCACGCACGCGACGCGTCCCGGCCGACGTCCCCGGATGTCAGCCCCGAGACGCACGACGGGCCGCCCGCAGACACGGTGCTCGTCTTCGACGACGGACGGGACGGCGCCGTCACGGTGGACTTCGACGAGGGGGTCCTCGGGCGCGCCGTGCTGCCTGGTCAGCGGCCCGGCGAGCGGCCGTTTCGGCTCGTGCGACTGAACCAGCGGTTGGTCGTCGGCTCCGATCGGGTCTGGGCCGTGCGGCCGGGGTCGCACACCTCCCAGCAGCTCGGCACGGCGACGACGTTCGTTCCGGACGCCCGCCCCGACCGTCTGTGGCTGGTCGATGATCCGGACGGAGGCGATGCTGCGGGAGCGCCGATCTGGACCCTGATCGACGACACGGGCGCCGTTCTGCACCGGACGGTCGGGCGCGAGGGGATGGTCGCCGTCCGCGGCGTTCCCGACGGCCTCGCGCTGGCCACCGAGCACGGCCTCAAGGTGTACGACGTGAGGACCCGCAGGATCTTCTTCTACGTCGGAGCTCCGCACGGTCGGATCGGCGACGTGGCCGGCGACCGGGTGGCCTGGTGCCGTCCGGACTGCCACCGGCTGACCGTGACGAGCCGCGGCCACGACCCTGCCACCGTCGGCGCCGACGAGATCCTGACGTTCGAGTCGGGCTCCGTGTGGCTGTCGCCCGACGGTGCGCACGTCGCGGCGGTCACCGACGCCGTCGCTCCGGGCACCGGCCACATCCGCCAGGTGCTGGTCTTCGACGTCGACGCGGGGGACGTCCGGGCCCGACGGCGCCTCCCGGCGGGCGACGTGTACGGGAGCTGGTCGGTGGACGGACGGCAGTTCTTCTACGCGGTCGCCTCCGACGGCGACCGGATCCAGCTCGGCCGGTACCGGGTGGGGCGGACCGCGTTCGAGGTCCGGGTGCACCCGCACCTGGACGCCCTCGACGGCTTCGTCGCGCTCCCCCGAGCGGCGGTCGACGTCAGCGCCCGGTGACGCACGGCGCGAGGCAAGCGGTCACTCGGGCGCGTCCCCCTGCTTCGCGCGCTTGGCTCCGCGGCGCCGGGTCGACGCGTCGAGTTCCACCTTCCGGATCCGCACCGCCTTCGGGGTCACCTCGACGGCCTCGTCGACACGGATGAACTCCAGGGCCTGCTCCAACGAGAGGTGCCGGGCCGGGGCGAGGCGCACCAGCTCGTCGGCGCTCGACGCGCGCACGTTGGTGAGCTTCTTCTCCTTGGTGGGGTTGACGTCCAGGTCCTCCTCGCGGGCGTTCTCGCCGATGACCATGCCCTCGTAGACCGCGGTGCCCGGCGCGATGAACAGCACGCCCCGCTCCTGGAGCGACAGCAGCGCGTAGCTCGTGGCGGTCCCGCGACGGTCCGCGACGAGGCTGCCGTTGGGACGGGTCTTCAGCTCGCCCTGCCACGGCTCGTACCCGTCGAACACGTGGTGGAGGATCCCGGAGCCCCGCGTCTCGGTGAGGAACTCGGTGCGGAACCCGATCAGCGCGCGGGCCGGGACCCGGTACTCGAGCCGGACCCATCCGGTCGCGTGGTTGACCATCTGCTGCATCCGCCCCTTCCGCAGCCCGAGCAGCTGGGTCACGACGCCGACGAAGTCCTCGGGGACGTCGATCGACAGGTGCTCGAAGGGCTCGTGGATCGTCCCGTCGATCTCCCTGGTGACCACCTGGGGCTTGCCGACCGTGAGCTCGTAGCCCTCGCGACGCATGGTCTCGACCAGCACGGCCAACTGCAGCTCACCGCGTCCCTGCACCTCCCAGACGTCGGGGCGCTCGGTGTCGAACAGGCGCAGCGACACGTTGCCGACGAGCTCCTGCTCCAGGCGGTTCTCGAGCAGTCGTGCCGTGAGCTTGTCGCCGTCCTGGCCCGACAGCGGGGAGGAGTTGACGCCGATCGTCATCGACAGGCTGGGCTCGTCGACGACCAGCCGGGGCAGCGGCTGCGGGTCCTCGGGGTCGGCGAGGGTGTCGCCGATCATCACCTCGTCGATCCCGGCGACCGCGATCAGATCGCCAGGTCCGGCCTCCTCGACCGGTTCGCGGTCGAGGTTGCGCGTGATCAGCAGTTCGGCGACCTGCGCGGTCTCGATGATGCCCTCGCCCCGGCACCAGGCGATCTTCTGCCCCTGACGGATCCGGCCGTTCACGACCCGGCACAGCGCGAGACGGCCGACGTAGGGGTCGGCGTCGAGGTTGGTGACCAGCGCCTGCAGGGTCTGCTCGGGGTCGTGCTCCGGAGCCGGGATCGTGGTGAGGATCGCGTCGAACAGCGGCCCGAGGTCCTCCCCCTGGACGTCCGGATCGGTCGACGCGGTCCCCGCCTTGGCGTTCGTGTACAGGACGGGCACGTCGATCTGCTCGTCGTCGGCCCCGAGGTCGATCATCAGGTCGAACACCTCGTCGACGACCTCGCTGACCCGGGCGTCGTCGCGGTCGATCTTGTTGACGACCATGATGACCGGCAGTCCCGACTCGAGGGCTTTGCGCAGGACGAACCGCGTCTGCGGCAGCGGACCCTCGGACGCATCGACGATGAGCAACGCCCCGTCCACCATCGCCAGCGCCCGCTCGACCTCACCCCCGAAGTCCGCGTGGCCGGGGGTGTCGACGACGTTGATCGTCATCCCGTCGACGCTGACCGCGGTGTTCTTCGCGAGGATCGTGATGCCCTTCTCGCGCTCGAGGTCCCCGGAGTCCATGACACGCTCGGCGACGTCCTGGTTGGCCCGGAAGGCGCCCGACTGCCAGAGCATCCCGTCGACCAGCGTGGTCTTGCCGTGGTCGACGTGGGCGATGATCGCCACGTTGCGCAGGTCGTCACGGGTCGCCACGGGTTCCTCGCAGAACGGGAGAGGGAGAACGCCACCACGGTACGGGGCAGACGGCGGGGCGGGGGGTCGACCGCCGTCCCTCCTAGAGTGAGGAACCGATCCACTGGTAGGAGCCCCGAGCATGGCGCTGATGCCCGTCCAGGACGCCCTGTTCATGCTGGCCGAGACACGCGAGCGCCCGATGCACGTCGGCGGCCTCCAGCTGTTCACCCCGCCCGATGACGCCGGGCCGGACTTCGTCAGCGAGCTGTTCCGTTCGGCGATCGGCAACCTCGACGAGAACTCGGTGCGCCCGGTCCTGCGCCGGCGGGCCGACCGTCTCGTCCCGGGGATCGGACCCTGGCGGTGGATCGAGGAGCCGGATCTCGACCTCGAGTACCACATCCGGCACTCGGCCCTCCCCCATCCGGGGCGCGTCCGTGAGCTCCTGGCCCTCGTCTCGCGGCTCCACAGCAGCCTCCTCGCACGGTCGCGCCCGCTGTGGGAAGCCCACCTGGTCGAGGGCCTGGCCGACGGGCGGTTCGCCCTCTACTCGAAGATCCACCACGGGTTGATGGACGGGGTGTCCGCCATGCGGATGCTGGAGGACTCGTTCAGCCCGGACCCCGACGAGGACGGCATGCGACCCCCGTGGGCGGCCCGGCCCCGGGACGCACGGTCGCGGAGCGACGGGGGCATCGCCGCCCTGCCGTCGAAGCTCGCCGGAGGGGCGATCACCGCGGCTCACGCCGTCACGGGCGCCACCCAGGCCGCCGTGCGCACGCTGAGCCGGGCGATCGTCGACGAGGCCGAGATGCTGCCCTACCGGGCCCCGCGGTCCATGCTCAACGTGCCGATCACCGGGGCGCGGCGGTTCGCGGCCGACAAGTGGGAGTTCGCGCGCATCCGCCGGGTCGCCCAGGCCGCCGAGGGCACCCTCAACGACGTGTTGATGGCCATGTGTGCCGGGGCGCTGCGCCGGTACCTGCAGCGGCACGACGCGCTGCCGGACGACCCCCTGGTGTCGATGGTGCCGGTGTCCCTGCGACGCGACGAGGAGGACGGCCTCGGCAACGCCGTGGGGCTGATCCTGTGCAACCTCGGCACCCACCTTGAGGACCCACAGGAACGCTTCGAGACGGTCGTCGACTCCATGCAGCGCGGCAAGCTGCGCCTGGAGGGGCTCACCCCCGAGGCGGTGATGCTGTTCAGCGGGATGAGCTTCGCCCCGCTCGGCCTGGGACCCCTGTTCCGGTACGAACCGCTGCGGCGCCCACCGTTCAACATCGTGATCTCCAACGTGCCGGGCCCACGCCAGCCCCTGTACTACAACCGCGCACGCATCGACGGCTCGTACCCGATGTCGATCCCGTCCGACGGGCAGGCGCTGAACATCACCATCACCAGCTACGCGGGCTCGATGTGCTTCGGTCTGACCGGCTGTCGCCGTTCGGTCCCCCACCTCCAGCGACTGCTGGAGCACCTGGAGGACTCCCTCACCGAGCTCGAGGAGATGGCGGAGGTCGCCTGAGCGTGTCGGGCGATGCCGACGGCTACCTGGGCAAGGCGTGGCTGAAGCCCGCCGTCGTGGGGGCGGCGGTGCTGGCGATCGTGTCGGGGTACGGGCAGTTCGGCGTCACGACCGTGCTCGGGGACGTGGCCGAGACCTTCGGCGCGTCGACCGGGGACGCCGACCCCGCGGCACAGGTCGGACTCTCGGCCACGACGCTCGGGATCGGCCTCGCCGTGGTCCGGCTCGCCGGTCTCGGGGCGCTGCCCGTCGCCTCCGTCGCGGACCGGCGAGGCAGGCGTGTGGCGCTGTGGGCCGCCGCGACCGGGCTCGTGCTGACGATCACGGCGGCCGGGATGCCGTCGTTCTGGACGTTCGTCGCGGTGGTCGCGCTCGCCCGCCCGTTGCTGGCGGGCACCAACGCCGTGGCGACGGTGATCACGGCGGAGGCAACCCGCACGGCCGAACGCGCTCGGGCACTCGCGGTGGCAGAGGTCGGCTACGCCCTGGGGGCCGGCCTGGTGGTCGTCGTCCACGGGCTCGGATCCAGCCTGCTGGGGTTCCGCGGCGTCCTGGGCCTCGCCGCGCTCCTGCTCCTCGCGTTCCCGTGGCTCGCCTCCCACGTCAAGGAATCCGAGCTGTTCGAACGGGTCGCCGGGACGGAGCACGGTGGGACGGCCGAGCCGGGGACGGTGGGACCCGGACGGCTCGGGAGCGTGGGCCAGCGATCACGGCGGCGCCTGGTCATCGTGTGCGCGCTGGCCGCGTCACTCGGTCTGGTGACCGGTCCGGCCTTCACCTTCGTGTTCGTCTACGGCGAGAACGTCCTCGGACTGACCGCTGGGTACATGACCGTGGTGGTGCTCGTCGCCGGCGCTCTGGGCCTGCCGGGCCTGTTGCTGGGACGGTGGGCGGCCGATCGCTTCGGCCGGCGGATCACCGCCGGGACAGCGATGGCGCTGATCGCCGTCAGCGCGTGGGTCACCTACGCCGACGGCTCCGCGACGCTGGCCGTCGGGTACGTCGCAGCGGTCGTCCTGTCGGGGGTCTTCGGCCCGGCCGGTGGCGCGCTCTTCACCGAGATCTTCCCGACCCGCGACCGCTCGACGGCCACGGGGTGGGCGACCGCCGCGGGTGTCGTGGGCTCCGTCGTGGGGCTCGCGACCTTCGGCTCGCTCGTCGACGTCCTCGGAGGCTTCGCCCAGGCCGGGGCGGTCCTGTGGGCGCCGTTGATCCCGCTGGTGGGGCTGTACGCCCTTCTGCCCGAGACCCGTCACACCGAGCTCGAGGACCTCGACCACGAACCGTGACCACCCCGTTTCGGGGTCGCACGGTCCGCGCCCATAGGGTCAGGGCAGGAGGCAGCCCCATGATCTGGCACATCGTCCGCTTCGACTTCAGCGGCACCGACGAGGACACCCGACGCCGACTCGAGCAGCAGCTGGCCGACCTCGTGGACATCGAGGAGGTCGCCTGGGTGCGCGTCGCCCGCGACCTCTCCGAACCCGCGGTCACCGGGTACATCAGCGTGTTCCGGACCGCTGAGGACCTGGAGACCTACCGGACGCATCCCCAACACGTCCCGGTGGTGGAGGCGATCCGGGAGGCGGGCGTCACCGCAAGCCGGGTCGACATCGAGACCGACGACGACCCGGCCGAACTCCCCGACTGACCCCGTCGTCGCACCGGTTCACGGGCTCCGGCGACGCCATCGCCCATCATGTGCACATGTCCGGCATCCAACCGTCCGCGTTCACCGTCGTCCGCGCCCCGGACGGCGACGGCCCCTACCTGGTACGTGTCCCGATCGACGGTGGCGAGGCCCCGTTGACCTTCGCCGTGGCGGAGCCGTGGCCGTCCGAGGAGCGTCTGCGCTGCGAGGTCGCGGTCTGGCCGGACGGGGACGGGCTCGAGGTGGTCGACCGGTGCACCGTCACCTCCGCGGTCCGCCGGGGCCCCGTGGTGGACGTGCTCCTCGATCGGGGTGTCCGCAACCGCGCCCAGTTCGTGCTGGCGCCGGTGGAGGTCGACGACCGCGGATCCGCGGTGGACGGGGCGGAGGAGGCCGTGTTCTGGCAGACCCCCTCGACGGTCGCGTCCGCAGCGCCACGCCAACGGGTCCCGACCGCGCGCGAGCGCGGGATCACCGACCTGGTCGTGCTCGTCGACACCCGCGAGCAGCGGCACTGGGAGTTCCCGGACCACGCCGTGACCAGCGAGCGGCGCAAGCTCGACGCGGGCGACTACGGCGTGGAACGCGACGGGCAGGTGGTGGCCGTCGTCGAACGCAAGAAGACGTCGGACTTCGCCAAGGGCCTCATGCGGGGGCGCATGCCGTCGCAGATGGCCGCCCTCGCGGAGGTCCCGCGGTCGGCGGTGGTCGTCGAGTCCTCGTACGCGAACCTGCTGCGGCGCAAGCGGATCGCCCGCAAGCGGATGGCCGACCTGATCGCCTCGGTGCAGGCCGCCTATCCGAGCGTGCCGATCGTCTTCGCCGGTTCGCGCGGCTCCGCCCAGGAGTGGACCTACCACTTCCTCGCGGCGTGCCTGTCCCACCACGACGACGAGGCCGCCGGCTCGCTCCTGGACCCCGCCTGACGCCTCGACCGTCCGCACCGGGTGGAGGTCGACGTCACACCCTCGGGGCATACTTGCGGTCCGAGCTCGGAACGTCGGGGGCCACGTGCTGCACATCCACCGCTCCGCGCGCGGGGATCTGCTCGTCGCGGCGCTCGCCGACCTGCTGTCCGCACCGCTGGCGGACCCCATGGCGGCCGAGGTCGTGTCGGTCCACTCCCAGGGCATCGAACGGTGGATCACCCAGGAGCTGTCGGCCAGGCTGGGGACCAGCCCCGACCGGGCCGACGGGGTCTGCGCCAACATCGAGTTCCCGTTCCCCTCCAGGGTCGTGGGCGAAGCCCTCTCCGCCGCGGTCGACATCGGACTGGACGACGACCCCTGGGCCCCGGCGCGACTCGTCTGGCCGGTGCTCACGACCATCGAGGAGACGATCGACGAGGGCTGGCTCGCGCCGGTCGCCAGGCACCTCGGGCGTGGTGACGAACATGACGGGGACGACCGCCGGGGACGCCGGTTCGGGACCGCTCGACGGATCGCTGACCTGTTCGACCGCTACGCGATCCACCGTCCGGACATGCTCCGCGCGTGGCACCGGGAGCAGGACGTCGACGGTCGATCGCGACCGCTCGCGTCCGAGCACCGCTGGCAACCACAGCTCTGGCGTGCCGTCCGCGAGCGTGTCGGCGTCCCCAGCACCGTGGAGCGGCTGGACGACGCCGTGGCGGCGCTGCGCGCCGGCGACGTCGCGGTGGAACTGCCGTCACGGCTGTCCCTGTTCGGACTCACCGCCGTCCCGACCACGTACGTGGAGGTGCTGGCGGCGTTGGCCGTGAACCGCGACGTCCACCTGTTCCTCCTCCACCCCTCCCCTGATCTCTGGGACCGGGCCACACAGATCCTGGAGGAGACGGATCGGGAACGGCTGCTGGGTCCTCGCGACCGGGATCCCACCCGTGAGGTCGCTCGGCACCCGATCCTGGCCTCGTGGGGTCGCGACAGCCGGGAGATGCAGGTCGTCATCTCCTCCCTGGCCGGGTCCGGCACCGAGGAGCACCGACCGGTCGAGCTCGAGACGGGTTCGCTCCTGACCCGGTTGCAGTCCGACGTGCAGCACGATGCCGCGCCCCCCGGTCCTCCCGCCCCGGACCGCGATGATCACCGGCCGCTCCTGCGATCCGACGACCGCTCGGTCCAGGTGCACGCCTGTCACGGACGGACGCGCCAGGTCGAGGTCCTGCGTGACGCGATCCTGCACCTGCTCGCCGAGCACGAGGACCTGGAGCCGCGGGACATCGTGGTCATGTGCCCGCGGATCGAGGACTTCGCCCCGCTGATCGAAGCGGTGTTCGGCGCCGAGGCCGACGCCGAGGACGCTCCGAGCCCGGGCGGCGACGGTCCCCCTGACCTGCGGGTCCGGCTGGCCGACCGTGCGCTGCTGCAGACCAACCCGATCCTCAAGGTGGCGGCGCAGCTGCTCGAGCTCGCGGACGGTCGGGTCACCGCGTCGGACGTCCTCGATCTGCTCAACCGCACCCCGGTCCGGAGGCGGTTCCGCTGCGACGACGACGCGGTCCAACGCATCGAGGACTGGGTCGAGGGGCTCGGGGTGCGGTGGGGGCTGGACGCCGATCACCGGGCCGAACACGGGCTCGAGGGGATCGATGCCAACACCTGGCGGGCCGGGGCCGACCGGCTGCTGCTCGGCGTGGCCATGGCCGACGAGGACCTGCGGACCGTCGGGGATGCGGTGCCGTACGACGACGTCGAAGGGTCGGACGTCGAGCTCGCGGGACGGTTCGCCGAGCTCCTCGACCGGCTCGACGACGCGGTCCGCGACCTCAGCACAGCTCAACCGATCGGCGCGTGGCGAGACGCGCTCGTGGCGGCCGTGGATTCGCTCGCCGACACCACCGACCGGGACGCGTGGCAGCACCACCAGCTGACCCGCGTTCTCGGAGAGGTGGTGGACGAGGCGCGCGACGGGGACACGATCTGCCCGATCGATCTCCACCTGAGCGAGGTCCGCACGCTGCTGGACCGCCGCCTGCGGGGGCGCCCGTCCCGGGCGAGCCACCGGACCGGCGACCTGACGGTGTGCACCCTCGTCCCGATGCGGTCCGTCCCGCACCGGGTCGTCTGCCTGCTCGGGATGGACGACGAGGCGTTCCCGCGCCGGACGACGCCGGACGGCGACGATCTGATCGACCTCCATCCGTACGTCGGCGACCACGACGAGCGCACCGAGGACCGGCAGCTCCTGCTCGACGCCCTGCTCGCGGCACGCGATCACCTCGTGATCACCTACACGGGGCGCGACGAGCGCACCAACGAGGCGCGCGCCCCCGCCGTGCCCGTCGGCGAGCTGCTCGACGTGATCGATCGGACCGTCCGCATCGACGAGCGGGGCCAGGACGGCGAACCCCAGCCCGCCCGCGCGCGGATCGTGACCGAGCATCCGTTGCAGCCGTTCGACCAGCGCAACTTCACGCCCGACGAGCTCGGTGTCGACGGCCCGTGGAGCTTCGACCCGACCGACCTGGCCGGGGCGCTCGCGCTGTCGTCCCCGAAGGACGAACCGGCGTCGTTCCTCGATCGACCGCTGCCACCGGACGATCGCGATCTGGTGGCGCTCGACGATCTGGTCTCGTTCCTCCAACACCCCGTTCGGGCGTTCCTCAACCAGCGGCTCCAGGTGTTCCTGCCGGCTCGAGCCGAGGAGTCGTCCGACGGGATCCCGGTCGAGCTCGACCCGCTCGAGGAGTGGCACGTCGGGGAACGGCTGCTCAGCCAGCGCCTCGCCGGCAACGACCCGGACCGCTGGGCGCAGGTCGAACGGGCCCGGGGGACGCTGCCGCCTGGCGCGCTCGCCGACACCGTCATCGGGGAGGTCCGCTCGACCGTCGACGCGATGTTCGAGGTCGCCGCAGAGCTCGGGTGCGACGGTCCGGGTCGGCGCGGAGTGGAGCTCGACGTACCGCTGACCGACGGTCGCAACCTCGTCGGCACCCTGAACGGTGTCCACGACGACGCGATCGTGTCCTTCACGTATTCCCGGCTCGGGCCACGCCACCGGCTCGCGGCCTGGGCGCACCTGGTGGCCGCGACGCTCGCCGATCCCACCGTCCCGTGGCGCACGGTCACGATCTGCCGGACGGTGAGCTCGCGGAAGCGCACGCGCACCGTCTCCTGGGCGGTGCAGGGCCCGCTCGGCGAGGACGCCGCGACCCGAGAGCGGACCGCGTCCGGTCTGCTCGATCGGCTGCTGGACCTGTACGACCGCGGGCTGCGTGAACCGCTGCCGTTGTACGGCAGGACCTCCGCCGAGGTCGCCCGCCTGATCGCCGACGGTCGGAACCTCTGGAAGGCCGACGGGACGTGGGAGTCCGGATGGTGGCCCGCGGAGGACCGCGACCCGGAGCACGTGTTGGTGCTGGGCCACGACGTCCCGTTCGAGCAGATGATCTCGGCCGCCGCCCGCGACGACGAGTGCGGCGAGGACTGGTACGAGGAGCACGACCCGGAGGGCAGCCGACTGGTCCGCTACGCCCTGCGGTTGTGGGCGCCCCTCCTGGGCGTCGGGGAGGACGCTCCCTTCGAGGAGGTCGACCACCGGTGAGCGACGCGACGGAGTTCGAGCTGACCGGCCCCCTGCCGACGGGTCGCACCGTGCTCGAGGCGTCGGCGGGGACCGGCAAGACCTACGCGATCGCGGGCCTGGTCACCCGGTACGTGGCCGAGGGGGTGTGCGAGCTCCCGGAGCTGTTGGTGGTCACGTTCACCCGTGCGGCGACCGCGGAGCTGCGCGACCGCGTCCGCACACGGCTGGTCGAGGCCGGCAACCACCTCGAACGCGTCCTGCTGGGCGCCCCGGCACGCCGCACGGAGCACGACGAGCTGCTCGAGCTCCTCGCGACCGGTGATCGGGACAGCCTGCGGACGCGTCGCGCGCGCCTGGACCACGCGGTCACCGACTTCGACACGGCGACGATCTCCACGATCCACGGGTTCTGCCAGCACGTCCTGCACTCCCTCGGCATGGCCGGCGACGTGGACCGCGAGGCCACGTTCGTCGAGGATCAGTCCGAGATCGTGGACGCCGTGTGCGACGACCTGCTCGTGGAACGGTTCCACGACAGCGTCGACGAACCGGTGTCGCGTCGGGACCTGCGCGAGATCGCGACCAAGCTGATCGCGAACCCCGACGCCACGATCGTGCCGGATCCGGACGAGACCGACGGTCAGGCCGCGGTCCGCGCCGAGCTCGCCCGGCGGGTCCGCAGCGAGCTCGGCCGCCGGAAGCGGCAGGCTCGCCTGCTGTCCTTCGACGACCTGCTCACGAGGCTCGCGGACTCGCTGACGGACCAGGACCACGGGCCCGCGGCCTGCGCAGCCCTGCGCGGGCGCTACCGGATCGCGCTGATCGACGAGTTCCAGGACACCGATCCGGTCCAGTGGAGGATCCTGTCCACCGCCTTCGGGGACGACGGATCCACGCTCGTGCTGATCGGCGACCCCAAGCAGGCGATCTACTCGTTCCGTGGAGCCGACGTGTACGCCTACCTCGACGCGGTCGACGCCACGACCGCACCCGCGACGTTGACGACCAACTGGCGCTCGGACGCCGACCTGCTGTCGGCCTACGACGTGCTGATGGCGGGCGCGACGTTCGGTGATCCCCGGATCGGGTACCGGTCGGTCACCGCGGCACCCGGTCGGGCACGACCCCGACTCGTGGACGCTCCCGTGACGGCTCCACTCCGTGTGCGCCTCCTCCATCGGGACCTGGGCCTGCGCGCATCGCGGGGCGACGTGAACGCCGGTGCCGCACGTGACCTGATCGCCGCCGACTGCGCCGCCGAGATCGTGCGTCTCCTCGAGTCGCCCGCGTGCCTGATCAAGCGTGATCACGACGG
>CAZHZQ010000021.1:0-19203 GCA_964537235.1 uncultured Actinomycetota bacterium
CCGACCGTGGCCCAGGAGGGGTTCACCAACCCGGCCGTGAGCGTGCTCGCCGGGTTGGCCCGGTTCCTCGTGCTGCCGTTCGTGACGGGGGCGGTCACTCGCGTGGTCGGCGGGTCCTACCTGGGCGAGACGGTGTCCGCGGGCACCGCGTTGAAGGCCGGCCTGGCGCGGTGGTGGTCGCTGCTGTCGGCCTGGGTGCTCGTCCACCTCGTCGAGTTCGTCGGGGTGATCGTGGGGTTCGCGCTGCTCCTCTTCGCGACGGTGGCGTCGGGTGGCGGCGGTGGGGGCATCGGACTCGTCGTGCTCGCGGGGATCTTGATGGTCCTGGGCCTCCTGGGAGCGCTGTTCATCATGCCGCTGTTCGTGGCGGTGGTCCCCGCGATCGTCATGGAGGACATCGGCGCGGTGACGGCCATGCGGCGCTCCTCACGGCTCATGCGTCGTCGCTACTGGCCGTACCTGGGAACGGCGCTGCTGACGGGCCTCCTGGCCACGATCGTGACATACGCGCTGACCGCGGTCCCGGCGGCGCTGACGGTCGTGATCGGCTCGGAGGCGTGGCTGCTGTTGGCCGTCGGCAGCGTCGTCGCGAACGTCGTGGCGCTGCCGTTCGTCGCGATCGTCGCCACCCTGATGTACTTCGACGGCCGGATCCGCACCGAAGCGTTCGACCTGACGGTCGTGGCCGACGACCTGGCCCGGGGACGTCACGCGTGAGGGTCGACGGAGCGGGTCCTGGAGACGTGTTGGCGCTGCTCCCTTCCTACGACGTCGACCCTGGCCGGATCGGTGGGATCGTCCAGGAGGTCCTCGGTCGCCCCGAGTTCCAGCAGCCCGAGCCGGGCCTGATCGAACGGATCCGCAGAGCCGTGCTCGAGGCGCTGGCCGACCTCCTCGGTGGCCTGCTGACCGGCGGGACGGCAGATCTGATCGGCTGGGGCGTCGCGTTGCTCGCGGCCACGGCGCTCGCGGTCCTGACCGTGCGGTTCCTGCGTGGAACGTCGCTCCGCGGAGGGGTCTCGGCGGGTGACCGCTCGGAGGTGCACGAACCCCCGGATCCCTCCCGCTGGCTGCGGGAGGCCGAGGTCCACGCGCGTGCTGGGCGCATCCGGCAGGCCGCGCGGTCCCGCTACCGGGCGCTGCTGGCCGAGCTCGAATTGCGAGGGATCCTCGAGGACCGTCCGGGGAAGACCGTGGGGGAGGAGACCGCCGACCTTCGGCGCACGCGCCCCGCGGTCGCGGTGCCCTTCGCCGACGCTGCCGAGGTCTTCCAGACGGCGTGGTACGGGCCGCGCGAGCCGCATCCTGACGACCTGCACCGCCTCTCGGGCCTGTGCGACCGCGTGCTGGAGGTCGTGCGATGAACCGTCGGTGGTGGCTGATCGCGGCGACCGTGCTCCTCCTGGGGCTCGCCCTGGGCCTGTTGGGGCGCGACGGGGGAGGCGGGCTGCCGTTCGATCCCCGCAGCACCGAGCCGCAGGGGGCAGCGGCGCTGGTCGAGGTCCTCCGGGCACTCGGGGCGGACGTCGAGGTGAGCGGCGGCGTGCCGGACGACGACACAGAGGTCGCGCTGCTGCTCGTGGGAGGTCGGGACGAGACGGCAGAGGACGGCCTGGAGGGCTGGGTCCGGGCCGGCGGCCGTCTGATCCTGGCCGATCCGTCCTCGCGGTTGAACCCCGCTCCGGTGGAACGATCCGCGGGGTTCGACCTGTTCGGCAGCGTCCCGCTCGCCGCGGACTGTGACCACCCGGCGCTCGACGGGATCGGTCGTGTCTCTTCGACCGCGTGGACCTCGATGCAGGCGCCGTCGACGGCCACGGTCTCGTGCCTGTCCACCGACGACGGGATCGCACTGTGGGCGACGCCCCTGGGGGAGGGGGAGCTGGTCGTGTTCGGTGGGCGCGGCGCCTGGATGAACGACCGGCTCGACGAGCACCACAACGCCGCGCTGGCGGTCGCCCTCGTGCAGCCGGCCGCCGGGACCGACGCGGTGGTCCTCGAGCTGCCTGCTCCCGGCGGTGGGCAACGGAGCCTCGCGGAGCTCGTCCCCGATCGCGTCCTGATGGCCCTGTGGCAGCTGGCGATCGCCTTCGGCGTGCTGGCCTGGGCGCGATCGCGCCGCCACGGGGCAGCGGTCGAGGAGGAGCTTCCGACGCGCATCCGCGGCTCCCAGATGGTGGCGGCGGTCGGCGGTCTGCTGGAACGCACCGGACAGCGCGACGCCGCGGCCCAGGTGATGCAACGGGATCTTGCGCGGTCGCTCGCCGATCTGTTCGGGCTGCCTCGGGGGACGCCGCGCGGGACCCTGGTGGAGGTCGTCTCCGCCCGGACCGGGATCGACGAGGAGCGGTTGTGGGCCACCCTTCGGGAGCGCCGGATCACCGACGATCAGGAGCTGGTGGCCCTCACGCGGTCGATCGCGTTGTTCCGTGGGAGTCTCGTGGCCGGAGAACGGCACCGAACCGCCCCGAACCGCCCCATGGATAGATCCCCATCGACAGAGCGATGAATAGACAGATCGATGTGTCGACAAAGAACTCTGAAGATGCCGTCTGAACCCGAGGAGCGTCCGTGAGCGAGCAGGAGAACGAGGTACGCGCGGTGATCGCCGCGGTCCGCGACGAGGTCGGCAAGGTCGTCGTGGGGCAGGACGACGTCGTCACGGGGATGCTCGTCGCGATGCTGGTCCGGGGGCACGTGCTCCTCGAAGGCGTGCCGGGCACCGCCAAGACGATGCTCGTCACCGCCATGTCGGCCGCCATGGACCTGGGGTTCTCGCGGGTGCAGTTCACGCCCGATCTGATGCCGGCGGATGTCACCGGCCACATGGTCCTGGAGGACGGCACGTCGAACTTCCGGTTCCGACGGGGTCCGATCTTCACGAACCTGCTGCTCGCCGACGAGATCAACCGCACCCCTCCGAAGACGCAGGCGGCGCTCCTGGAGGCCATGGAGGAGCGGCAGGTGACCGTCGACGGCACTTCGCACCGTCTGCCGGTGCCGTTCGCGGTGGTCGCGACCCAGAACCCGGTGGAGTACGAGGGCACCTACCCGCTGCCGGAAGCCCAGCTCGACCGCTTCCTCCTCAAACTCCGAGTGGACTACCCGGGCGTGGAGGAGGAGGGGCAGATACTGGACCGTCACGACCGTGGTCTGGACCCTCACGACCCCGAAGCGTTCGGCGTTCGACGGGTCGCGGATGCCGCGGTGCTGTCCGCCGGCCGAGATGCGATCAACGCCATGCGGACGGACGTCAAGGTCCGCGACTACATCGTGTCGCTGTGCCGGGCGACCCGGGAGTCCCCGTCGGTGCGGCTCGGGGTCTCGCCCCGAGGTGCGGCGATGCTGCTGCACGCCGCGAAGGCCTGGGCCTGGCTCTCCGGCAGATCGTTCGTGACGCCTGACGAGGTGAAGACCATGGCCAGGCCGGCGTTGCGTCACCGGATCGAGCTGCGCCCGGAGGTCGAGCTGGAAGGAGGGACCCCGGACGGCGTCCTCGACGGGATCCTCGCATCTGTGACGGTCCCGCGGTGAGCGACCGAGAAGCGACCGTTCCGTCGCGTGCGGTGCCCATGCCCACGTGGCGGGCCGCCGTGGTGGCCGCGGGCGCAGCGGGCGTGCTGCTGGCGTTGCCGATCGTCGGATGGTGGGCACTGGTGCTCGTCAACGCGGCCTTGCTGGCCGTCACCGCCTGGGACGGCTTCCGGGCACCCCACCCGGCCGAGGTCGCGGTGGAGCGGCGTCTGCCGGGGGTCGTGAGCCTGGGCGACGAGGCAGAGTTCGTCTGGATCGTGCGCAACCCCACCCCACGACCCCTCCGCGTCCACGTTGCGGACGAGCTCGCCCCGTCGCTGCATCCGACCCGCCGTCGCGCCGCCATGTCGGTGCCGGCACACGGGCGGGCGGAGGCCACGGCGCGGTTGCGGCCCCGGCGTCGTGGGCGGTTCGTCCCGTCCAGGCTCACCGTCCGGGTCGAGGGCCCGTGGGGCCTGGCGGCCCGTCAGACCGATCGCGATCGCCCGCACGAACTGCGCGTGCACCCACCGTTCCACTCCCGTCGAGCAGCGGAGCTGCGCCTGCACCGGGCACGCCTGCTGGAGGTCGGAGCACGCTCCGCCCGAGGACGGGGCGGAGGGACCGAGTTCGACCGGCTGCGCGAGTACGGCGTCGACGACGAGTTCCGCCACATCGACTGGGCGGCGACCGCACGATCAGGCAAGCCGATCGTGCGCCAGTACCGCGCGGAACGCAACCAGACGGTCCTGCTGCTGCTCGACACGGGACGGGTGACGGCGGGGAGGCTGGCCTGGCCCGAGGATGCGACGGTACGCACCGCGGACGCTCCCCGTCTCGATCACGCCATGGACGCCGCCATGGCGCTGACGACGGTGGCCACGCGCATGGGCGACCGGGTCGGGATGGTCGCGTTCGGCTCGCAGGTGCACGTGACCGTCCCTCCCGCGCGCTCCCGTGACCAGCTGGCCGCGGTCACGTCGGCGATGTACCGCCTGGAACCCGAGCTGGTCGAGAGCGACTACCGCGGGGCGTTCCTGCACACGCTGTCGCGCTTCCGACGGCGTGGGCTCCTGGTCTTGCTGACCGAGCTGTCAACGGGAGCCGTGCGCGAGGCGCTGCTGCCCGCCCTGCCGGTGATCGCCTCGACGCACGTCCTGCTGGTCGTGTCGGTCCGGGATCCGCAGGTCGTGCGGTGGGCGACCGATCCCGCACCGGATCCTCGCGGCGCGTACCGGGCTGCTGCGGCCGTTCGCGAACTCGACCAGCGACGAGCGACCGCACGACGGCTGACCGGCACCGGAGCGGTGGTCGTCGACGAACCGCCGGGCGATCTCGCCCCGCGCCTGGTCGACGCGTACCTCGAGATCAAGGCTCGCGGGCGTCTGTGACCGCGAGGAAGCGGGGTTCGCCCAGAGCGCCGGTGATGCCGCGCGCCGCGGCCAGACGCCCTTGGACGACGATGAACGCGAGGAAGGCGGCCTCCGTGAGCACGCCGATGCCCACCCGGCCCCAGGTGGGCAGGCCCGAGGGGGTGACGAAGGCCTCGATCAGCCCGGCGACGAGGAAGACCGCGACCAGCCCGAGGATGATCACGACCGTGCGGCGTCCCTCGTCCGCCAGGGCGCGTGCCCGGGTCCGGTCGCCCGGATCGATGACCGTCCAGCCGAGCCGCAGGCCGGCTCCTCCGGCGATGAACACGGCCGTCAGCTCGAGCAGGCCGTGGGGGAGGATCAGGCCCCAGAACCGCCCAGCGAGCCCGGAGGCGGTGAACAGCCCCGCAGCGACGCCGAGGTGCGCCCCGTTCACGGCGATGACCCAGGCGGTGGGGACGCACAGCAGGATGCCACCGCCGAAGGCGAGGATCGCCACGCGGACGTTGTTGGTGAAGACGTACGACGCGAACTGCGCGGCGGGCTGGGAGGAGTAGTAGGCCTCGAAGTCGCGCTGGAGGTAGGCCTCGCGTACCTCCGCGGGCATGCTGGCCTCGTACGCGGCCGACGACCCGGTTATCCACAGGCCCACCGCCAGCGCGGCGACCAGGAACAGGCCGGCTGACGCGAGGATCGGACGGCGCACGTGCCAGACCGCGGCGGGGAAGGTCCACGTCCACGACCGCACCAGATCGGCCCAGGAACGGCCTCGGGTACCGTGGACGATCGCGCCGGCGCGGGCGACGAGCCGGCTCAGGTGGCTCGAGAGGGCAGGATCGTCGTACGTGGTCCGGACGGTGGACAGGTGGCTCGAGACGCGCTGGAGGAGGTCGACGAGCTCGTCCAGCTCGCCGTGGGTCAGGCGTCCGACCGAGCGTTCGGCGCGACCGGTGAGATCTTCCAGACGTTGCCAGTCGGGGCGGTGCGTCGCGATGTACCGGTCGATGTCCACCGCGTGGGAGTCTAAGCGCGTGATCGGGGCGAGCAGACGACGCAGAGCGCCGGGACCGCGACGGGTGCTCCTGGGAGGCCCGCGGTGAGCAGGATCGTCACGCCGGACGCCGTCGAACTGGACCTGCCGACCGCCCACGTGGGCTCGCGGGGGATCGCGTTCCTGGTCGATCTGGTGATCCTGGCGATCGCCGAGCTGATCCTGATCCTGGGCCTGTCGGCCCTCGGGGCCGCCGCCGGTCAGGTCCCGACGTGGGCGGGGATGAGCGTCCTCATCGTGACGACGCTGGTGGTCTGGATGGGCTACCCGATCGCGTTCGAGACGCTGTGGCGCGGCAGGACACCGGGCAAAGCGCTCCTGGGGTTGCGGGTGGTCACCGTCGAAGGCGGGCCGGTGGGCCTCCGTCACGCGGCGATCCGGGCGTTCCTCGGACTCGTGGACCTGTACCTGACCTCCGGGGGAGTGGCGATCATCACCGCGCTGGTGACCGAGGACGGACAGCGGCTGGGGGATCTGGCCGCGGGAACGCTCGTGCTGCGCGAACGCACCGGCCACGAGACCCCGGGACCGGTGGTCTTCGACCCTCCGCGGGGCTGGAAGGACTACACGGCGCGACTCGACGTCTCGGCGTTGGGTACGCGCGAGTACGGCCTGATCCGCTCGTTCCTGCGCAGGAGCGGGCAGTTGGCCGACGAGACCCGTGCTGACCTCGCACGCCGGCTGGCCGAGCAGGTGGCGCCGACCGTCGGGGGAGTGGACGAGGGTCGGCCTGCAGATGCGGAGATCTACCTCCGGTGCGTGGCGGCGGCCTACCAGCGGCGCCACGGGCCCCGACCTGACGACGTGACAAGGTAGAGACAAGACGATCTCTCGGTTTATCGATATATAGATTTGCCGACCTCGGTGGGGGCCGGGCGGGACCCAGGCGGCGGAGGCCGTCGGCGACCGCGGTGCATGTTCGACGCCCCAGGGGGCCGCTGGCTACGCTCCGAACGGACCTGGGACGGGATCTGGAGCTGGACGAGACGACGCACGAGGACGAGCGCGCCACCAGCCCTGATCCTGCGGTCGCTGATGCCGGCGACCGGCACGTCAGCGATGTCGTGGAGGACCGCGTGGACGACGGAGCCCGTGGGTACCACGTGCGGATCGACGCCTTCGAGGGGCCGTTCGATCTGCTGCTGCAGCTCATCGCCCGCCGCAAGCTCGACGTCTCCGAGGTGGATCTGTCCGAGATCACCGGGGACTTCCTGGCCAACCTCCCCGACGAGGCGGCCATCGCGGCCCTCGACCTGGACACGGCGACCCACTTCCTGGTGGTCGCGGCGACGCTGATCGAGCTGAAGGCCGCGCGGCTGCTGCCGACCACCGACGACGGTCAGCTCGACGACCTGCTCGCAGAGGTCCGTGACGTCCTGTACGCACGGCTCCTGGAGTACCGCGCGTTCCGGGACCTCTCCGAGGTGCTCGCCGAGCGCCTCGACGTCCACGCCGACTACGTGGCGCGCGACGTGCCCCTGGAGGAGCGGTTCGAGGACCTCGTCCCGGACACGCGGCTGACCGTCGATGCCACCGGGTTGGCCGCGCTGGCCGCTGCGGCACTGGCTCCCAGGCCAGAGCCCAAGGTCAGCGTCGCGCACATCCGTGAGGCGTACGTGACGGTCCGCGAGGCCGCGGCACGGGTGCTCGAGCGTCTGCGCGATCCCGGGGAACGCACGACCTTCGCGGCCCTCGCCGCCGGTCTGAACCGCCCGGAACGCGTGGTGCACTTCCTGGCGCTGCTGGAGCTGTACAAGCTCGGCCACCTGGACCTGGACCAGCCGGAGCGCTTCGGGACCCTGCTGGTCCGACGTCGGCAGGGCTCGGGTGATCTCTCGGACATCGAGACCGACACCGGTTCCGGGTCCGACGCCCCGGTCGCCGCGGGCTGACCGTGGACGCTGAGGCACGCACGGCCCTCGAGGCCATCCTGTTCGTGGCCGACGAGCCGGTCGACGTCTCGACGTTGAGTCAGGTCCTGGAGGTCGGTCGAGACGAGGTCGAGGATGCCCTGCGGGCGCTCGAGCAGCGGTTGCGCGGCGAGGAGCGCGGTTTCGTCCTGCGCCAGGTCGCCGGCGGATGGCGGTTGTACACCGCCAGGGACGCCGCCCCGTACCTCGAGCGCTGGGTGCTGTCGGGGCGCAGCTCCAAGCTGTCGCAGGCCGCACTGGAGACGCTGGCGGTGGTCGCCTACAAGCAGCCGATCACGCGCCAGGAGATCGGTGACATCCGCGGGGTCAGCGTCGACGGTGTCGTCAAGACCCTCGAGGCGCGGGAGCTGATCGAGGAGATCGGCCGTGACGAGGGTCCGGGCCAGGCGATCCTGTACGGGACCACCCGCCAGTTCCTCGAGAAGCTCGGGCTGGACGACCTCTCCGGCCTGCCGGAGCTGACGGGCTTCCTGGCCGAGGGCCAGGCCCCCGACGAGCCGTCGCCGGGGGACCTCCGGCGCGCCCGTGAGCACCTGCAGGCCGGCGGCGAGCTGCCGTCGACCGGGCGCCCACGCTGGGATCCCGATGCCGACGAGGAGGACCAGCGGCGGCAGCAGGCCGCGATGACCGCCCAGCGTGACCGCCGCGAACGGGAGCTGGACGACCTCAGCGACGCCCTGGAACGTGCCGCCCACAACGCGATGGCCACGCTCGACGAGGCGCTGGACGCGGTGGATGACACGCCGGACGACCCGGCCGAGGCGGGCGACGACGGGGGCGAAGCGACGGAGCGAACATGAGCGAGCGGGAGGGCCAGCGGCTGCAGAAGGTGCTGGCGGCGGCCGGCCTCGGATCGCGACGCTCGTGCGAGGAGCTGATCGCCGAGGGGCGGGTGACCGTCGACGGCGAGGTCGCCGAGCTCGGTTCCCGGGCCGATCCGCAGTCATCCGAGGTCCGGGTGGACGGCGAGCGCATAAACGTCAACCCGGAGCTGATCTACATCATGCTGAACAAGCCCCGCGGGTACGTCACGACCGCGGACGACCCCCGGGGACGCCGCACCGTCTTCGACCTCATCAGCGTGTCCCAGCGCGTCTTCCCGGTCGGGCGTCTGGACATGGACACCGAGGGGCTGCTGCTGCTGACGAACGACGGCGACCTCGCACACGCGTTGATGCACCCGTCGTTCGGGGTGCGTCGCACCTACGTGGCGCAGGTCAACGGCCGGCCGAGCCGTCGGCAGATCGGCCGGCTGACCCAGGGGGTCGAACTGGAGGACGGCGTCGCGTCCGCCGAGTCCGCGAAGGTGATCGGCGAGGGCCACGGGAAGGCCATCGTGGAGCTGGTGCTGACGGAGGGCCGCAAGCGGGAGATCCGCCGGATGCTGGCCACGGTCGGCTGTCCCGTGGAGCGCCTGGCACGCATCGCGTACGACGGGGTCGAGCTCGGCGAGCTCCGTCAGGGCAACTGGCGCACGCTGCAGCCGCCCGAGGTCGCCAAGCTCTATGGCGCCGTCGAGGCCCGTTCCGACGCCCCGACGGCGGGGGAGCGGGTCTTCGACACGGACCGCATCGACGCGTCCGACGCCGACGGATCAGCGACGCAACGAGATACCGATGGATAGACACATGGACATGTCGACATGTCCCCACAGCGTTCGGAGGAGGTCGTGAGTCCGGAGCCGGAGCGGGTACGCGCGATCCGCGGCGCGATCACCCTCGACGAGGACACGCGCCAGGAGGTCCTGTCCCGCACCCAGCAGCTGCTCGCCGAGCTGTTCGCGCGCAACGAGCTGGATCAGGACGACGTGATCAGCATGATCTTCACCGCGACGCAGGACCTGTCCGCCGCGTTCCCCGCCGAGGCGGCTCGGGAGGCGGGCTTCGAGCGGGTGCCGTTGCTGTGCGCACGGGAACTCGCGATCGAGGGCGGCATCCCCCGCTGCATCCGCGTCCTGGTCCACGCCTACACGCCGCGCACGGCGACGGAGCTCCGGCACACCTACCTGCGGGATGCCCGCCAGCTGCGCACCGACCTCCCCGAGTGACGGCCGTGGGTCACCGCCAGAGCACGTACCTGCCTCTCCGACGCCGACACCCGCCGATCGCGGCCCGAGTCGCCGCACCCTTCCCCTTCGCCGAGCATCAAAACCGCTCAGTGTGGCTTGCAGCGCGTTCTGCCTGGTCGCCGCTCGTGGATGCATCGTGAGGGGCCCGGGGGACACCGGCATCGCCAGCGTGGCCGTCATCGGGTGCGGAGCCATCGGGGGGTCGCTCGCACTGGCGGCTCGCGAGGTCCCGGGCGTGCAGCGGATCCTCGTCTACGACCGCTCCGACGCCGTCCGTGCCCGTATGGCGGAGGCGGGGTTCGCCGAGGTGGCGCCGAGCGCCGGAGATGCCGCCGCGGATGCCGACCTGGTCGTCATCGCCACACCACTGGAGAACGTTGCCAGTGTCGCGGCGGATATCTGGCCACGCATGGACATCCATGCGATACTTACAGATGTTGCCAGCGTCAAAGCTAACCTTGTCGTTGAGGTCGAGGCCTTACGGGGTCGATTCGACCAAGAACTGGCAGAGTTCGTGGGCGGACACCCGATGGCGGGTACGGAGCGCTCCGGACTCGACGGCGCGGATGGAAGTATGTTCCAGGGCGCGACCTATGTCCTCACCCCGACCTCCGCGTCGTCCGCGAGCGCGTTCAACCGCCTCGCCGCGTTCATCCGTGGGCTGGGTGCACGGGTGTTGGCGGTGGACCCCGAGATGCACGACCGGCTGGTCGGTCTGGTCAGCCACGTGCCCCAGGTCGTGGCCTCGAGTCTGATGACGGTGGCAGCGCGAGCGGCCGAGGAGGAACCGGGGGTTCTCGCGGCCGCCGGCGCGGGCTTCCGGGATGTCACGCGTGTCGCCGACAGCGACGCGGGGCTGTGGGAGGGGATCCTGTGGGAGAACCGCGCGGCGGTCCTGGAGGCCTTGGGTCGGTTCACCTCCGCGGTCGCCGGGTTCGCGGACGCACTGCGTGCGGAGGACCGGGCGGAGCTGGCGGCGCTGTTGCGCATGGGCAGGGAGGCGCGCACCCGCATCCCGGGCAAGGACGTGGCCGGCCGGATCGTGGACCTCGTCATCCCCGTCGAGGACCGCCCCGGCAGTCTGTCGCAGGTGACGACGGCGCTCGGAACGGCCGGCATCAACATCGAGGACCTCGCGATGCGCCACGCCGGGGGGCGCGGGGCGCTGATCGTGTCGGTGGCGGGACACGACGCGGCCCGGCGTGCCAAGCGGGTGCTCCGGGAACGCGGGTACCAGAGCCACCTCGAGGAGCGGTGACGATGAGGAACGGTGCGGTGCGGATCGGTCCCGGTGAACTCGGCGGCGAGGTCCGAGTCCCCGGTGACAAGTCCTGCAGCCACCGCGCGCTGCTGGTCGGTGCCCTGGCCGACGGGCGCTGCGATGTCGCCGGCCTGGCTCCCAGTGGGGACGTGCACTCGACGGCGACCGCTCTGCGATCGCTCGGCGCCCGCATCGTCCTCAGCACGGATGCGCGAGGTGGACTCGTCGGGTCCGTCGAGGGACCGTTGCGGGCGTCCGAAGAGGTCATCGATTGCGGGAACTCCGGCACGACCCTCCGCCTGCTGAGCGGCATCCTGGCCGCGCTCCCGGGACTCAGCGTGCTGACCGGTGACGCCTCGCTGCGACATCGCCCCGTCGATCGCGTCGTGGCTCCGCTGCGGACGATGGGTGCCCGCGTGCTCGCCAGGGCGGAGGACCGCTACCCGCCGCTCGTGATCGCCGGCGGCGAGCTGTCGCCCACGGAGTACGACAGTCCGGTCGCCAGCGCCCAGGTGAAGTCCTGCGTGTTGCTGGCCGGTGTTGCGGGACTCGTGCCCGTCACGGTCACGAGCCCACTCCCCAGCCGGGATCACTCGGAGCGGCTGCTGCGCTACCTGGGCGTGGACGTGCAGCGCGAGATCCTCGAGGACGGGCGCGAGCGGGTCCGGTTGGACCCCTCCCGACCGGAGGCTCGACCGGTGCGTGTGCTGGGCGACCCTTCCAGCGCGGCGGTCTGGGCCGTGGCCGCAGCCGTCGCGTCGGACGCCCGCCTCGTCGTCCCGGACGTCTGCCTGAACCCGACGCGGACCGGTGCGCTGCGGGTACTGGAACGCATGGGAGCGGACATCACCGTGGACCCGGCCGACGACGTGTCGGGTGAGCCCAGCGGGACGCTCACCGTCTCGGCCGATGGGCTCGGCGGCGCGCGGATCGCGGGTGCGGAGGTCGTCGACGCCCTGGACGAGCTGCCCGTCCTGGCCGTCGCCGGGGCGATGAGCCGCAACGGGCTCGACGTCCGCGACGCGTCGGAGCTGCGGGTGAAGGAATCGGACCGGATCGCCGCCCTGGCAGCGGCGCTCGGCGCGCTCGGCGTCGAGGTTGAGGAACGACCCGACGGGTTCCGCGTGCCGGGTGGTCAGCGCCCCGGCCCGGGCACGGTCGATGCGGGGGGTGACCATCGGATCGCGATGACCGCGGCGGTCGCGGCTACCGTCGCCACCGGCCCGGTGACGATCACCGGTTTCGATGCGGTCGCCACCTCCTACCCGACCTTCCTGGAGGACCTGCGCGCACTCGGCGGTCGCGCGGATGTCCTCGACCGAACGGCACCATGAGCCCGTCCGAAGACCCCGACCACCCCCACCGGATCGTCGCCATCGACGGACCCTCCGGCGCGGGGAAGTCGACCGTGGCGCAACGGCTCGCGGAGGAACTGGGTCTGCCTCACCTGGACACGGGTGCGCTGTACCGGGCGGTGACCCTGGCCGTGCTGCGGGCCGACGTCGATCCGGCGGACGGCGAAGGGTGCGCACGGGTCGCACGGGAGGTCGACATCGAGCGGCGAGGGGGACGCACCTACCTGGACGGTGAGGACGTCGAGGAGGAGATCCGCGGTGACCGCGTGACGCGCGCGGTGTCCACGGTCGCCGCCCACCCGGAGGTCCGGACCGAGATGGTCCCGGTCCAGCGGGAGTCCGGGCGCGAACGGGGCGCGGTCGCCGAGGGGAGGGACGTGGGCACGGTGGTGTTCCCCGACGCGGACCTGAAGGTGTTCCTGACCGCCTCCGACCGGGAACGCGCCCGACGGCGTGCCGAGCAGGCCGGTGTCGAGGACGTCGAGGCGGTCGAACAGGAGATCGCCCGACGGGATGCCGAGGACACCGGCCGCGACGTCGCTCCGCTCATCCAGGCCGAGGATGCGTGGGAGGTCGACACGACCGACCTGGCGATCGACGACGTTGTCGACGCGATCGCCAACCTCGCACGCACCGTGTGGGAGCGGGAGCGCCACCAGGAGGAGAAGGCGGGAGCCGAGGGGGAGGAGGTCGAGCCGGCGGTCGAGGGGCCCGTCGGTGATGACGGCGCGGAGGAGGTCCCGCTCGAGGAGGCGGCGCCGCCCTCGGTCGAGCCCGTCGAGGAGCGCGACCACGCACCGGCGGTCCTCTCCGAGGAGGAACGCGAGGCGCTGGGGCGCGTCCTGCCGGCGCGCCGGGACCTCCCGCGCGTCGTCGTGGTCGGGCGCCCGAACGTGGGCAAGTCCACGCTGGTGAACCGCATCATCGGCCGGCGGGAGGCCATCGTGGAGGAACGCCCCGGGGTCACCCGCGACCGCACCGAGCACCGCGCGTCCTGGTTGGACCGGCACTTCCTCGTCGTCGACACGGGCGGTTGGGAGCACAGCGCGAAGGGGATGGCCGCCAGGGTCGTCGAGCAGGCCGAGCGGGCGATCGCCGAGGCCGACGTCGTGCTGTTCGTCGTCGACGTGACCGTCGGGGCGCTCGCGGACGACGACCGCTACGCGAAGATGCTGCGCCGCGCCGACGTGCCGGTGATCCTGGTCGCGAACAAGGTCGACTCCCGGAAGCAGCGCCCGCTGATCCACGAGCTGTACGGGCTGGGGCTCGGCGAGCCGCACCCCGTTTCCGCCGTCCACGGCCGCGGTGTCGGGGACCTCCTGGACGAGGTGCTCGACGAGTTGGACCTCCCGGACCTCGCGCCCGACGAGTCCGAGATCCCACGGGTGGCGGTGGTCGGCCGCCCCAACGTCGGGAAGTCCTCCCTGTTCAACGCCCTGATCGGCGAGGAACGCTCGATCGTCGACCCGGTGCCGCACACCACGCGCGATGCGGTCGACACCCCGGTGTTGATCGACGACGAGCCGTGGGTGTTCGTCGACACCGCCGGACTGCGACGGCGGTACCGGCACGGGGAGGACACCGAGCTCTACAGCGTCGACCGGACACGTCGAGCCGTCGGGCGTGCCGACCTCGCTCTGTTCGTGGTGGACGCGTCGGAGCAGCTGGGGGAGCAGGACCAGCGGCTGGCCGCGATGGTGCGTGACGCCGGTTGCGGGGTCATCCTGGTGGTCAACAAGTGGGACCTGGTCGGCGAGGACCGTCGCCACTACCTGGAGCAGGAGCTGGACCGGCTCCTCGGGTTCACGTCGTGGGCGCCACGAGTCAACGTCTCCGCGCTCACGGGACGGGGGGTCGGCAGGATCGTGCCCTGGCTCCGCCAGGTGTGGGACGACTACCGGGTACGGATCCCGACCAGCGAGCTCAACGCGTGGCTGCAGGAGGTCACCGCCAAGCACGCGCCTCCCTCGGGGCGTGGCAACCGGCCGATACGTGCCCGGTACATCACCCAGCCCGAGGTCGCACCTCCGCTGTTCATCGTGTTCGCGAACGGCGATCTCCAGGACACCTACCGGCGGTACCTCGAGGGCGAGCTGCGTGAGAGCTACGGGTTCCTCGGGACGCCGATCCGCGTCGAGGGGCGCCGGCGCTGACCCGGGGCGTCGGCCGGCCACCTCCCGGTCGGCCACGCGCCGGTCGGTCACCGGCGCTGGTGATGGAACGGAACGCGACGTCGCGACGTCCCACCTCGTGAGTTCGAGGCTGGGAGGCCACATGCATCGCGCAGCGACCGTCATCGTCACCGTCCTGACCGTCAGCGTCCTCGGGGCGGGCCCGGCACTGGCCTGCGCCGCCCTGATCGGGCCCGACGGGTTCGTGCGCGTACAGCGCACCACCACGCTGGCCGCCTACCACGACGGGGTCGAGCACTATGTCACCAGCTTCGAGTTCGCGGGGGGCGGCGCCGAGTTCGGGGCGATCGTCCCGCTTCCGGGCATCCCGTCGGAGGTCGAGAAGGCCGGTGACTGGACCCTCCAACGGTTGGTGCGGGAGGTGCAACCACGGAAGGAGGTCGCGCTCCAGGCCGTCGCCGACGGGGGTGCCACTGCGTCCACGGCCGAGGTGCTGCAGGAGGTCGAGATCGACGCGCTGGACATCACGATCCTGAAGGGCGGTGGCGACGAGGTGGGACGCTGGGCTGACGAGAACGGCTTCACGCTCACCCCCGACTTCCCGGAGATCCTGGACTTCTACGCGTCGCGCAGCCCGATCTTCATGGCGGCGCGCTACGACCTGTCCCGCGCGGAGGAGGCCGGACAGGAGGTCGGCAGCGGCACGCCGGTGCACCTGACGATCCCGACCGACAACCCGTGGATCCCCTTGCGGGTGCTGGGGGCCGGGGCCGCCCCGAACGACCGCATCGAGGCGGACCTGTTCCTGCTGACGGACCGGGAGCCGTCGCTGTTGCCCGCGCCCCGGCGCGGGCTGGACCGCACGACCAGCGAGCCGGCCTCCGACCTGCTGCTCGACGATCTGCGATCCGACGAGAACTCCGGCTGGATCCCGCAGGACGCCTGGCTGACCCACCTGCGCCTGGACATGCCGGCCCGGGACCTCGACTTCGACCTGGCGGTCGACGCGTGGGGGACCGACCAGCCGTCCGCGGTGGATGCCGGTCTCGTCCCGGCGCTGCAGCAGGTCCCGGCCGCGGCTGAGCGGGCAGTCACGGGAGCGATCCCCGCAGGGCTGGTCGTCGCACTGGCCGGAGTGGCCCTGGCGTTCGGCACGGTGGTCGTCAGCCGACGGGTGGACGCGTCGTGACCACGGTGCTGAAGCCCGTCGTCGGGGTCATCCTCAGCCTGATCGTGGTCGGAGGCGTGCTCGCGATCGCCGGTGAGGCCGCGACGCCGCGCACGATCGAGCTCACGATCGAGCACAGCCGCTACCTCGACCCCGATGGGGATCCGTTGGGGACGATCGAGGTCGCCGACGGTGAGACGGTGCGGTTCGTCGTGCACAACGGCGATCCGATCGCCCACGAGCTGATCGCCGGGGACCTCACCACCCAGCTCGAGCACGAGGCAGGGACCGACCGGCACCACGACGGGGCGCACGGGGCGGTGAGCGTGGGGCCGGGGGCCACCGCAGAGACGACCCACACCTTCACCGGGGCGGGTACGGATACGGCCACCCACTGGGTGGGCTGCCACCTGCCCCGCCACTGGGACTACGGCATGCGCGTCCCCGTCGCGGTCACCCGTTGAGCTTGTCCGTCGTGGCGTGCAACCCTGCTCACTCCGCAGAACCGTTTGGGTCAGGGATGTAGCCGTGGGGGCCGTGGGGCGCAGAGGGGAGTTGATATTCGGAAGGCGGCGGCCCGCACCAGTACTCGGTCTCCTTCTCCCCCTCTTCGTTGACGGTCACCACTGCGCCGCCGACAGCTTCGGAACAAGATGGGCCTGTAGGTTCCTTCGGCATCTTCGGGCGCGTGCGTCTCATGAGTTCCTCGGTGTCCCACTCGTCGAGCCTGACCTCGGTGATGTCCTCTGTCGGCTCCGCACTGACCTGCCCGCCGTGGCTGATGGTGTGACTCATGGATCGTTGACCACAACCGGCACCCAGCAGCAGCACGACACCCATGGCCAGGGCGATGGCAGGGCCTCTTCGGTTCGTCATGAGGACGAATCCCCCCCACCGGGTCGCAGAAGTACCGATCGTTACTCCACCCCTTGAAGGATACAAGGTCATACCGGTTGTTGTACCGGTCCCAGACGGACCAGGTTCGACACTCAGCGGCGACCTGGTGCTCCCTTCAATGCTGTCATGACCAACTGCCCGAACCCACGGACTCGGAAGCAGAAGTGGCGAGATCGAGCAGCCAGGGTAGGTTACGTAGGCAACGGGCTGTGGCGCAGTCAGGTAGCGCACTCGTCTGGGGGGCGAGGGGTCGCCGGTTCAAGTCCGGCCAGCCCGACTGGCACGTGAAGTCGGAATCAGCCCGACTGGCACGTGAAGTCGGGAACCAGCCCGACTCCAACCGTCAGCGCCCGTGTCGGGGAGTGGGATGCCGTTCTTCTTCGACAGCGGTGCTCCGAGTGGCTCCCGGGAGGAGTCCGACCGGATCCTGACGATCCCCAACGTCCTGTCGCTGATCCGTCTGGCCGCCCTGCCGCTCGTCTACATCGACCTCACGAGCGGACGGGAGGGGCGGGCGCTGGTCGTCCTGCTGGTGATCGTGTGGAGCGATTACTTCGACGGGTACCTCGCCCGCAAGCTCGATCAGGTGTCACGGATCGGGCGACTGTTCGATCCGATCAGCGATCGCATCCTCATGCTCGTGGTCGGGATCGGGATGATCGTCGCGGACATCCTCCCGCTGTGGGCGGTGGTGGTGATGCTCGCCCGCGACGCCGTGATCGTCGCCGGGGGAGCGCTGCTGATGAGCCGCGACGGCGATCCGCCGACGGTCTCGGATCTGGGGAAGGCAGCCACCTTCGGCCTGATGACCGCGTTGCCTCTGTTCATCCTGGCCCGGGCCATCGAGGTCGCGACGCTGCGCGGATCCGCCTGGGTGGTGTTCGGTGCGTCGATCGTCCTCTACTACCTCTCGGCCGGTCAGTACGTCATGGTCACGGTCCGAGAGCTGCGTGAACGGAGCAGCGCGGCGTGAGCTGGTGGGACGGCGCCGTCGGATACGAGGTCTACGTCCGGTCCTTCGCGGACAGCGACGGCGACGGGATCGGTGATCTGCCGGGGGTACGCCGCCACATCGATCACGTGGCGGACCTCGGGGTGGACATCCTGTGGCTGACCCCGTTCTACCCGTCGCCGCAGGCCGACCACGGCTACGACGTGGCCGACTACACGGACGTCGACCCGGAGTACGGGAGCCTGGACGACATCGACGCCATCGTCGCGGAGAGTCACGACCGGGGCCTGCGGGTCATGATCGACATCGTCCCCAACCACACCTCGAGCCGCCACCCGTGGTTCCTGGCGTCGCGCTCGAGCAGGGACGACCCCAGGCGCGACTGGTACGTGTGGCGCGATCCCGCGCCCGACGGCAGACCTCCGAACAACTGGGTCAGCCACTTCGGCGGCCCCGCGTGGACCTTCGACGAGACGTCGGGCCAGTACTACCTGCACCTGTTCCTGCCGGAGCAGCCGGATCTGAACTGGGAGCATCCCGAGGTCGCGGACGCCTTCGACGACGTCCTGCGGTTCTGGCTCGACCGGGGCGTGGACGGGTTCCGGATCGATGTCGCGCACGCGCTCCGGAAGCGCGAGGGTCTGCCCGACATCCCGCTGCGCGACGATGCGCCGGAGCGCGACCAGCCGTCGTTCGCCGATCTCGAGCACCTCCACGACATGGACCAGCCGGAGGTCCTCGACGTCTACCGCCGCTGGCGGCGCGTGGTCGACCCGTACGACGCGGTCCTGTTGGGCGAGGTCTACCTCCTCGACCCCGTCGAGGTCGCCCGGTACGTGCGCGAGCAGGACGGTCTCCACCTGGCCCTCTACATCCCCTCCGTCAAGACCACCTGGGACGCCGAGGAGATCCGGCGCACGATCCGCGAGGGGGTCGAACACGGACGCGGGCACTTCGCGTGGCCCGTCGCCAGCCACGACGACTCCCACCCGGCGACACGGTTCGGCGGCGGGTCCCGCGGACGCGAACGCCACATGGCCTACCTCACCCTGCTCCTCGGCCTTCCCGGCGTCCCCTTCCTGTTCCAGGGCGACGAGCTCGGTCTGGAGGACGGCGAGGTCCCTCCCGAGGCCGCCCGGGATCCCGCGGGGACGAACCCCGGTGGACCCGGCAGCCGCGACGGCGTGCGCACGCCGATCCCGTGGACCCCGGACCGGCCCCACCGGGGGTTCACGACGGGGCAGCCGTGGCTGCCAGTCGGTGGTCGTGAGGCTGCCGACACGATCGCCGCGCAGGAGGAACGTCCGGGGTCGTACCTGCACCGCACCCGGGAGCTGGTCGCGTTGCGTCGTGACCGCCCCGACCTCTCGGGCGACGCTCCCGTCGGATGGCTGACGCCGTCACCCGCGGTGGTCGCCTACCGCCGAGGCCACACGCTGGTCGCGGCGAACTGCGGTACCGATCCGGTCAGGCTCGACCTGCCAACGGGGGAGTGGCGCGTG
>CAZHZQ010000021.1:19303-24218 GCA_964537235.1 uncultured Actinomycetota bacterium
GCGGTCAGCAGGTGCCAGGCCTGCCCCTGCGATCCGAGCAGGTTGGCGAGGTTCAACGTGACGACCTCGACATCGGGCTGCCCGCCCAGGAACACCAGGGCGACGAGCAGGTCGTTCCACGTCCACAGGAACTGGAAGATCGTGTACGCGGCCAGCGCTGGGACCGACAGCGGGATGATCAGCCGCCAGAACGTCTGGAAGTGACTGGCACCGTCGACCTTCGCGGACTCGATCACCTCGCGCGGCAAGGACCCCATGTAGTTGCGGAACAGGTACACCGCCAACGGCATCCCGAAGCCCGCGTGGGCCAACCACACCGCGAGGAACGTGCCGTTGAGGTTGAAGTTGCCGTAGACCTTGAGCAGGGGGATGAACGCCACCTGGAGCGGGACGACCAGCAGGCCGACGAAGATGACGAACAGGACCTCGCGTCCCCGGAAGTCCATCCACGAGAACGCGTAGGCGGCGAAGGCCGCCGCGGTGATGGGGATCACCGTGGCCGGGATCGACACCATGAGGCTGTTGATGAACGCGTTGCCCATGCCCGCGGAGAGGACCTGCTCGTAGTTCTGGAACGTCCACTGGGTGAACTCGAGCGGGCTCGCGAACACCGTCCACCAGCCGCTCGCACGCACCGCCTGGGGATCCCGGAGCGAGGAGACGAGCAGACCGATGGTGGGGATCGTCCAGAGCACGACGATCGCGAGCAACGACAGTCGGACCAACGCCTTGCCGCGGCCCTTCGCCGGGGCGCCTCCCGAGGTGATGCCGACGCCGGGGGCCTCCTCGACGGCCGTGGTGACGCCAGACGTGGTTTCGTCGGCATCGGCGTCGGGAGCAGGGGCGGGGGCGGTCTGGCTCATCGGGTGGCCTCCTGCTCACGGAACCTGCGGACGTTGATGACCATGAACGGGATCGTGACGACGATCAGGAAGACGACGATGACCGCCGCCTGACCGAACTGCTGGAAGTTGAACATCTCGGTGATGAACCGGTTCGCGATCACGTCGGTGTTGTAGTTGCCGCCGGTCATCACGTAGACGATGTCGAAGATCTTGAGGACGAGGATCAGGATCGTCGTGAGCACCACCACGAGCGTCGAGGCGATCTGCGGGACGGTGATCCGCCAGAAGATCTGCGTCTCGGACGCGCCGTCGATCCGGGCCGCCTCGACGGTCTCCTCGGGGACGTTCTTGATCGCGGCGGACAGCAGGACCATCGCGAACCCGGCCTGGAGCCAGATCATGATGAACATCAGGGCGAAATCGTTGATCGCGGTGTTCTGGAGGAACGCGATGGGCTGCCCGCCGAGCGCCGTCCAGATCGCGTTGAGGGCCCCGATCTGGGGGGTGCCGGGAGCGCGCCACGCGTAGACGAAACCCCAGATCGTGCTCGCACCCACGAAGCTGATGGCCATCGGGAGGAAGATCAGCGACTTGGAGATGTTCTCCCAACGCTGCCTGAGCTTGTCCGCCAGAACCGCGACCACCAACCCGATGACCACGGAGACGAAGGGGACGATGGCGATCCACATGACGTTGTTCCAGATCACGCTGCGGATACCGCTGTCCGTGACCAGGTACTCGTAGTTCTGCAACCCGACCCAATCGGTGGAGTTGGCGTTCATGAAGCTGCGTCGGATCGTGTCGACGGCAGGGAAGACGAGGAAGAGGCCGACGACCGCCAGGGCCGGACCGATGAAGACGTAGGGCTTGAAACGGTGTTCCCACTTCTCCGGGAGTCGCTCGACGACCGCGTTGAGCGCCCAGAACAGCACCATGACGCCGCCCACGCCGACCAGGATCGCCGTTGCCGCGGTGATCAACCGGGTCATCAAGAACCTCCTCGATGATGTGGAGGGATGGGACCGCGCGGGTCCCATCCCTCCGTCGGTGTCAGGCGTCGACCATCATGAACCTTCCGGCCACGCCTCGTCGATGTTGGTGAGGGCCGTCTCCAGGTCCTGACCCCCGGACAGCCACGCGACGATCTCGCTCCAGAACGCCGACGCACCCACCTCGCTCGGCATCAGGTCCGAGGCGTCGAAACGGGCGACGGTGGCGTTCGCGAGGATCTCCCCCTGCTTCTGCAGAGCTTCGGTCGGGTAGTTGCTGCTGTCGAAGTCCGAACGGACCGACAGCGATCCGGCACCGTCGTGACTCATCCACGCCTGCTGGGCCTCGGGGCCCGTCAGGAACGAGACGAAGTCCGCAGCCGCGGGGTTGTCGGAGTGGATCGCCGCGAGGTCACCGGCGAACAGCACCGGTTGGCCCTCGTCGGAGGGGAAGTACGAGACATCCACGCCGGAACCGATCTCGGTGCCCTCCGGGAACGAACCGGAGATGAACCCGGCCTGGCGGTGCAGGTAGCACCCGGGCGGGTCGTCGAACATCGGGGTCACGGACTCGGCGAAGGGGGTCTGCAGGATCCCGGTGGTCCCGCCGAGAACGGCGTTCTCATCGAACCAGATCGACTCGAGCTCCTCGAAGGCCTCGGTGATCTCGGGCGAGTTGAACATGATCTCGTGGTTCACCCACTGGTCGTAGACCTCCGGCCCGTGCAGACGCAGGACCAGGTCCTCGATCCAGTCGGTCGCGACCCAACCGGTCGCGCCACCGGACTCGATGCCGATGCACCACGGTGCCCGCCCGGATTCACCCTCCAGGTCGGAGGCGATGGTGTTGGTCAGCTCCTTCAGGTCGGACCAACTGGACGGGACCTCGTAGTTGCTGGTGAACTCCTCACCGGGGTACCAGAGCAGGCTCTTGATACCGAGTTTGACGACGACGCCGTGGGTCGCGCCGTCGAACGTCCCGGCCTCGACCATCCCTGGAACGAGCGCGTCCTCCTCGAGTTCCACGCCGGCCTCGTCGAACGCAACGGTGGCGTCCTGGTTCGCGATGTTGCGCAGCAGACCAGGCTGGGGGTAGAGGGCAACGTCGGGCGGGTTGCCACCCGTGACGCGCGTCACCACGATCGTCTCGAAGTCCGGGGAGGGCTCGACGCTGACCGTGTTGCCGGAAGCCTCCTCGTAGGCGTCGATCGCCTGCTGCAGAGCGGCCTGCTCGTCGTCGCCGGAGATGCCGTGGAGCAGCGAGACGGTCTGACCGCCCTCGCCGCCGTCGGTGCCGTCAGCTGCCGGTTCGCCGTCGCCGCCGCACGCGGCGGCGATCATGGCGAACACGGCGATCATCATCACCGTTCGCAACCAGAGTCTCTTGTGTGGTTTCACGTCTGACCTCCCAGCTGTTCAGCTGATCCGTGGTGTTCGGTTGTTCCGCAGGTCCTCGCGGGCGCGATGCCCGTTCTGGCCATCCGTCCTGCACCCAACCATCGTGGTAGTAGGAGTGTCCCATCGTGGTAGTAGGAGTGTCAACGGGTCGCGCCCGGAAGCGGGACCTACGGCCCTGCGGCAGGAGCCTTTCATCATCACAGGAGCGCCTCACCGGTGTCGTGGTCGAAGAAGTGCATCGTCTCCGAGCGGAAGCCGAGCGTGACCGTCTCGCCGGAATCTGGCATGTGCTTGGGCTCGAGCCTGGCCGTGAAGGTCTGACCGCCCTCCTCGGCCTGCTTCTCGAGTTCCCGGAACGCGTCCTCGTCGTCGATCGCCTCGCGCATGTCCTCCGTCACGATCGGTTCGGCCTCGGTGACGAAGTGGACCAGGACGTCCGATCCGAGCGCTTCGACGAGTTGGACGTCGATCTCCATCAGCCGGTCGTCCGGCAGGGACTCGTCCCGCACGAAGTGCTCCGGCCGGAGTCCGAGGATCACGTCGCTGCCGATCTTGTCCCGGACACCCGTGTACTTGTCCATGGCCTCGTCGGGAATGCCCAGAGTGAACTCACCGAAGGTGACGGTCACCTTGCCGTCATTGCGTTCGAGGCGTCCCTTGGCGAGGTTCATCGCCGGCGAACCGATGAAGCCGGCGACGAAGAGGTTGCCGGGGTTCTCGTAGAGGTGCTGCGGGGGAGCGGCCTGCTGCAGCTCGCCCCGCTTGAGGACCGCGACCCGGTCGCCCATGGTCATGGCCTCGACCTGATCGTGGGTGACGTACAGGGTCGTGATCCCCAACCGGTCCTGGAGCTGGCTGATCTCCGCGCGCATCTGGACACGGAGCTTGGCGTCGAGGTTCGACAGGGGCTCGTCCATCAGGAAGGCCGCCGGCTCCCGCACGATCGCCCGACCCATCGCCACGCGCTGGCGCTGCCCGCCCGACAGAGCGCGAGGCTTGCGCTGGAGGTACTCGGTCATCCCCAGGATGCCGGCCGCGTCCTTGACGCGACGGTCCATCTCGTCCTTGTCGTACTTGGCCAGCTTGAGCGCGAACGCCATGTTGTCGTAGACGGTCATGTGCGGGTACAGCGCGTAGCTCTGGAACACCATCGCGATGTCACGTTCCTTGGGGGTGAGGTTGTTCACCACCCGGTCGCCGATGATCATCTTGCCGTCGCTGATCTCCTCGAGGCCGGCGACCATCCGCAGGGCGGTGGACTTGCCGCAGCCGGACGGGCCGACGAGGACGACGAACTCGCCGTCCTCGATCTCGAGGTTCATGTCCTTGATGGCCTCGGTGCCATCGGGGAAGACCTTCCAGATCCCGTCCATCTGCACCTTGGCCATGCGCCCGCTCCTCCGGTCGACCTGTCACTCATCCAAGCCCCCGACGTTCCGCTCCGCAAGGGTCACGCACCGTGTACGTTCGGGCGCCGAGGTCACGTACGTGTGGCCGTTCGGTGGCCGTGCACCGGCCATGCACTTGCACCGCCGTGCACTTGCCATGCACCGGTCATGCTTTTGTTCCACTTGTCGCTTGGCGGTCATCCCTGCTGGAATGGGGGCCCCGGCCGGACCGCGGTACGGGACGACGACCCGAGAAGGGGGCACGACGTGGCCGAGGGTTCCTACCCCGAGGACC
>CAZHZQ010000022.1:0-23822 GCA_964537235.1 uncultured Actinomycetota bacterium
CCTCGGCGGCGCCATCACCGACACCCCCGAGGACGCCACCGCCTACTCCCACCGCGACGCCCGCCACAACCTCAACATCAACGGCGTCTGGACCCCCGACCAGGACATCGCCGACCGCGAGACCGCCTGGACCCGCGCATTCCACACCGCCGTCCGACCCTGGGAGACCGGCGTCTACACCAACTTCCTGGACCACGACGAAGGCCCCGAACGCCTCGCCCAGGCCTTCGGCCGTGACACCCTGGACCGGCTGACAACCGCCAAACGCCACTACGACCCCGATCACGTCCTCGGCGCCTTCCCGACGCCCTGACGACAGGACGGCCCGAACACCCGGACGGACGATCACGGAGGAACCGATGGACGAGAACAACCGCGAGCGGCGCGCCTGGACCATCCCCGACCGTGCAGGAACGTTCCACGGGCTGGAGCTCGACCGCCTGGATCCCGCCGACCCCGACGATCGTCGTCTGTTCATCCTCGCCGAACACCCCGACATCGCCGAGGCGATGGAGCGTGGAGAGGACGAGGTGCTGATCGCCGGGGAGACCGTCAGCACCGAACTGCAAATCACGATGCACGAGATCGCCGCCGCCCAACTCTGGGACGACGACCCACCCGAGATGTGGCAGACCGCCAAGCGCTTACGCCAACACGGCTACGACCGTCACGAGATCCTGCACATGCTGGCCGGCACGATCGCAGATCAGACCTTCCGGATGCTCCGCGACCAGCGCGAGTACGACCGACGCGAGCACATCGAGGCGCTGGAGGCGCTGCCCGACAGCTGGGAGGAGCAGCGCGGACGCTGAAGGACTCGCCTCCGCCTCGGTCGCGCCCTTCGACAACTTGCAGCCGAGCCGAGAAGAAACCCGTGTTACCTCCGCGAAACGACCCTCACTGCTCCGCCGTTCCCTCCTCCGAGCAGGACCCGATCCCCTCTGTGTCGAATACCACGGGTGACGCGGATGACGCCGGCCGTGGAGGAGCATGCGACCCGCCGTACCGATCATCGCCGCGCTGCTGCTCGCCGTGGGGCTGACGCCGGGGGCCTCCGCGCAGGAGGTCGTCGCATCCAGCCACGACGGGGACGACCACTCCGACAACATGCAACTCGTCGCCAACTGGGACGACGACGGGGAGTATGCGACCGGCTCTGACCTGGCCTTCTGGGGCGACCTCGCCGTTGCGGGCATGTTCGATGCCCCCGGCGGGTTCCTCCTCATGGACATCTCCGACCCGGACGACCCGCAGCTCGTCGCTCGCATGGAGTGCCCCGGACCCCAGAACGATGTGAGCATCTGGGGCGACCTGGTCTTCCTGTCCGTCGACCAGGACCGTGAGGACACCGAGTGCGGGGCGGGAGGCGCCTCCAGCGACCAGATCGCCGCTGGCGAGGGCTGGTCCGGCATCCGCATCTTCGACATCTCCGACCCCTCCGAGCCGGAGCAGATCCGCACCGTCCGGACCGACTGCGGCTCACACACCCACACGTTGCTGCCCGACGAGGACCAGAGGCGCGTCTTCGTCTACGTCTCGTCCTACCCGCTCCGCGACCAGGGACCCGACTGCGGTGAGGACAGCCACGGCAAGGTCTCCGTCATCGAGGTGGCCCTCGATCGTCCGACCGAGGCCGAGGTGGTCTCGATGCCTGACGTGTCGCCGGCCGCCGGCTGCCACGACGTCACGGTGTTCCTCGAGCACGACCTCGCGGCGGCCGCGTGTATCTCTGAGACGCAGCTATGGGACATCTCCGATCCAGTGGAGCCGGAGATCATCGCGCACGTGCGCAACCCGTCCATCAACATCCACCACTCGACGACCTTCTCCTGGGACGCCGAGGTGCTCGTGATCGGGGACGAGATGGGCGGGGCTGCGGGTGCCGGTGGGTGCTTCACCGGCGGACACGATCCCACGGGTGCGCTGTGGTTCTACGACGTCACCGACCCCGAGAACCCGGAGATCCTGAGCTTCTTCGCGATCCCGGAGCAGGAGGCGTCCATCCTGTGCACGGCCCACCAGTTCAACGTGGTCCCGCTCGAGGGCGACGAGCGGATCCTCGTGGTGTCCTGGTACAACGGCGGCACGCACGTGCTCGACTTCACCGATCCCGAGGACGTCCAGCGGATCGGCTACTACATCCCGCAGGAGGGGGGTCGCGCCACCGCGTTCGCCTCCTACTGGTACAACGGCCACATCTACGCGAACAACTTCGACGAGAGCTACGTGCCGCCGATCCGCCAGAGCCGCGGCTTCGACGTCTTCGCGATCGACCATCCGGCGCTCGAGGATCACATCGAGTTGGAGAGGCTGAACCCGTACACGCTGGAGCCGCTGCCTCGGGTCGAGGACGATGCCGCACCGGACGGCGCTGAAACCGGGCACGCCACATCAGCACCGCCGCCAGATGACGGCCCTGGCCTGCCCGCCACGGGCGCCCCGGGGATCGTCGTACTCGTGGGCCTCCTCTCGATCGCGGGGGCCGCCGTGATGCGCCCGAGACGGACCGGACGTTAGGGCCGTCCGGCACCGGGCTCGCCTCTCCGCCTCGACGGGGCGACTGCCACGAACTGTTTCAGCCGTCGGGGCCGAGGCGGAGCTCGGCCATGACCAGGGCGTGGTCGCTCCCGGCGTCGATCGCTTGGTCGTACCGGTACTCGACGTGATCGACCTCGAACTCCGGTGAGGCGAAGATCACGTCGTACCGGCACGCGACCGGGTTCTTGCTGTTGCCCCGGTCGTACGAGATGGCGAGCGGTCCGTCCGGCCGTTCCCCCCGGATCGCCTCCCACTCCTCCGGGTTCTGCCGCAGGTGCTCGCGGTAGACGTCCCGGAGGTCATGCGGACGGTCGACGCCGAACATCACCGCTTCGCGGTCCTTCCACCACTCGGTGTCGGCGAGCTCGTGGCGGTCCCACTTCGGGGTGTTGGCGTCCATGCCGAACACCAGCGGGCCGCGCCGGTCGACGCACCATGCAGCGATGCGCTCGTCCTGACGGCACTTGGCGTTGCCCCACGAGACTCCCGGCGGCGCGGCGAGGCTCGCCACGGTGAACCGCGCTCCCCCACCGATGACGGCGGCCTGGAGGGTGCGCTCCGGTGACGGGACGTCGTGGAGCACGTCGACCTCGTGTAGCTGGAAGGGCTCCCTCACGAGCAACGCGGTGTGATAGACGGGATGCTTGCCCTCGAGACGTGGCATGTGATCGAACGCCACTCCGGCGTCGGCGGGTTCGACGAGCCGGAGCAGCGACGTCCACGCGTCCCGGGTGACCTCCTGCAGCGCACAGACGTCCCAGCGCATCTCCGCGAGGAGCTCCCCCTTCGCCTCCACGGCGGTGAAGCCGTTGATGTTCCAGTCGAGGAACCTGATCCGCACTACGTCTCCTTCTCCCTCTCAGGATGCCACCACAAGGCTCGCCACTGACATCCAAGGCCCGAGCTCCCCAAGAGGGGGAGGCGCGCCGTAACACGGAAGTGCCCGTCGAAGAGCATGACCAGAGGGACAACCACGAGCCCAGGGAGCCCGCTGCCCGTCAGATGCCTCTCTGCGGAGGTCGTGCCAGGAAGATCACCCTGGATTGTGAGCCTTCCCATGGCGTACGACGAGGACTTGCCGACGCGGCCCTCGGAAGCTCACACCCTCGATCGCTTGTGCGGCTGCCTCCACGAGGTTCACCCATCCAGAGGGTGAGCTGCCTCGTTCCGGATCAGGCACTTCTTCCACGGCCCCATCGCCGAAGGCGGATGAGGCGAACTCAGCGCACGTCCACGCGTCCATGTGTGATGGCGGGAAGGCCTGCTCTCTGCACAGTGGCGATGGTGATCACATCCCGGCCTAGATGGTCCCGACACAAAGGCCTCCCAGACGAGCAACGTTCCCTCGTCGACCGCTGTACGTGGGCTCGTGGAAACGACGAGGCCGCCGTCAACCCTCTCCGCGAGTTGACCGAAGACGTATCCGAGCTGAGCGAGCCCTGTCGGAAGGGCCATCGCCCCGCCCGCTGCAGTCCAGGCTCGATTGAGGTCGATCGATCGGGCGGCGCCTACGTCCGCCACGTCCGAGGCGATCGGGAGGAAGAGCGGGAACTCGAAGCCCGCGCTGACGAGCGGCTCGGAAGCTCCAGGCCCGAGATCCCTCTCGAGCCGGCCAACACGGACGCGTCCGCACCACCGATTGTCCAGGCGCTCCCGCACTGACCTGACGCCGAGTCGTTCATGGTCTCGGCGCGTTGGTCGACTCGCGTGCGATCTCGACGAAACGGCACAGTGCGTTTGCGAGGCGGACCTGCTCCGCCCTCCGACACCGGACCGACAGCAGATGCGGGCTACACACCAGCACGCTCAGCGCCTGCGCCCGGGACGTCGCGACGTTCAGCCGGTTCGTGCTGTACAGGAACTCCATCCCCCGCGGCATGTCCTCGGGCGTGGCCGTGGCCATCGAGTAGATCGCGACAGGTGCCTCCTGCCCCTGGAACTTGTCGACCGTCCCTACTCGCGCATCGTCCGGCAGGTGCCGTTGGATCTCGGCGACCTGCGCGTTGTAGGGCGCGACGATCACGATGTCGTTCAGCGTCAACGCTCGGGAGGTCCCGTCCTCGTCGGTCCATCGATTACCGAGCAGACCCTCAACGACCCGACGCACAGCCTGGGCTTCGTCGGGCGACTCGATCCGGTCGCCCTCGTGCTCGACCGGCACGAACCGCAGCCCCGTTCCGCCGACCTCGGAACCCTCCTCCACGCCCCGAGCAGCGCAGCGAGCGTCCGCCTCGAGACGCCCCTCGTAGAACACCTCGGACGTGAACCGGACGATGTCCGGATGCAGGCGGTAGGTGGTGTCGAGGAACAGACCGCAGTCGGGCGGGAAGGTCTCGCGCCCACCGAGCAGGTGCTCCAGCGCTGACAGCTCGCTCCCCGGCGGATGGCTGCCCTTCGACGGCTGGGCGAGCTGCTGCGGGTCGCCCACCAGCACGAGGTTCCTCGCGGCGCATCCGACGACCACCGCGTTCGCCAGGGGGAGCTGCGACGCCTCGTCAACGAACAGGACGTCGAACTGCTGCTCGAGCGCCTCTCTGGCGAAGAGCCACGCCGTTCCCGCGACGATGTCGACCTCGCCCTGCGTGACCGCGCTCTCGACGTCGTCGTTGGAGTTCGTGCACTCGACGATCTCGGAGGCACACCGGCTGCCTTCTGGAGCCTTCTGGAGCGCGCGGATGGTCACGCCGGCTTCCTCGGCGGCGACGCACGTCTCGTCGAGGAGGTTGCCGATCGCCTTGTGGCTGAGCGCGGTGATGCCGACACGATTGCCGGCACGGACGAGCTCCACGATCGCCCGTGCCGCCGTGTAGGTCTTGCCCGCACCGGGCGGTCCCTGGATGGGCAGACATCCGTCGTCGAGCTGCTGCACCAGACGCTTGGCCGCCGGCAACGGCTCCTCGCCGTCTCGCGCCAACGGCGCCCCGACTGAACGACCGTCCACGTTCGGACTCCGCCCGAGGAGCAGGTCACGAGCGGCCCGGTACCGACCGGGGGTGTCGATCCCGTTGGCGATCACCCACCGCGCGACCCGCTGGAGTGCCTCCCGAAGCGGCGTGTCGAACACGATGTCGTACGGAACCAACGAGGTGGGGTGCGGCTCCGACGGGGACCGTGTCGTCTTCAACACGACCCGGCCGCGTGCCGGGTCGAGGTCGAAGACGGTGCCGGCCCCGCCATCCGTGTCGCGCGAGTCGACGCTGTCCCCCACGTCGACCGTGAAGTCCTGGTGCGCATCGAACCGGTAGGCGTACAACTGCGACCTCTTCTCCGGTCCGACGTGGGCTTCGAACGTGAGCCCACCGATCGAGTCGCGGTCCTCGGTGAGCTCCTCGTCGGTCATGTCCATCCGCGTGAAGTACGCCCACCACTCGGACTTGGCTTCGCGGCGGTGCCAGCTCAACAACTGCGCAAGCAGCCAACGGGCCTGCTGTTCGTCATCGCGGTCGTCGACATCCTCCTGGACGTCGACGAGCAACCGTTCCGTGAGCGCGGCGACCTCAGCCTGTGCGGCCTCGACCTGGTCGGGCGCTTCGCCCTCCCGGGGTCCGGGGCGAGGGACCTCCGTCCCGAAGAGACCGGCCGCCTCCTCCCGTCGCTCCTCGAGCCAGTCGCGGAGCTTCCAGGTCGAGACGCAGTCGTCCTCGTTGTAGGCGGCGATGTGATCGAGGATCGACCGCTGACCGGTGTCGAGCCACTCCTCGTAGGCGACGATGCTGGAGCCGGCATCGGTGATCTCGCCCTCGCGCCTGTCCATGTACAGCGGCTCGAGCTCCTTGAGGGAGTACGACTCCGCGGACACACGCATGCCCTGCCGCACCACCCGGTACAGGTCCACCAGCACGTTCCCGCGCAGGATCCGGTCGACCTCGTCCTCGCGGGTGCCGTGGCGGCCCATCAGCTTCTTGAGCGCGGTCTCCTCGTAGGACGCGTAGTGGTAGACGTGCATGTCCGGGTGACGGTCGAGCCGGTCGATGATGAGGTCGACCAGCTCCTCGAACGCGCGCTTCTCCTCGGTCGGGCTGTGCGCCCAGAACTCGTGGAACTCGTAGCCGCCGTCCCCGTCGAGCTCGACCGCGCCGAACAGGTACTCCAGGCCGTCGTCGCCGACGAACGGGTCTCCCTCCATGTCGAAGAACAGGTCGCCGAGTGACGGCTTTGGGAGCAAGCCGAGTCCCTGCTCCAGTTCGACCTGGAGCACCTCGTACTGCCGCTGGCCGGTCTCCCGCTCGCGAAGCTGCAGGCGCGCCTGGTGCTGCAACCGTTCCAGCGTGTGGCCGCCGATGCCCTCCACTCGGAGCTCGCCGTCGGGCCGTACGAAGTCCTCGACGGTCTCGACGCCGAGGTCGTTGAGCTTGGCGGTCTGATCGCGACGCATGCCGGCGACCAGGCTGAGGTGGTCGTCGTCGCGTCGTCGCTGCTGGCAGACCTCCTGCCAGCGACACACCGAGCAGTGCGCGACCGGGTCCGGGTAGGTCTCGACAGGCTCGCCGGTGACCGCTTCCTCGAATCGTGCCTTCACGGTCCGGAAGTACGCGGACAGATCCCGCAGCCGGAACGACGCCCGCGTCCCGTCCCCGAGCTGGACGTGCACCTGCTCCGGCGGAGACCCCTGTAGCCGGGCCACCTGCTCGGAGTACGAACAGAGCTGCAACAGCATCGCCGGCTTGACCCGCCGGGCGAGCTTCGTGTCGACGACCTCGTAGCTCCACTCCCCCAGGTCGCTCGGACGGTCGACCCGCTCGAGGAAGTCTGCGAGCCCCATCCACGTCCCGTCGAAGAACGTAGCCTGGAAGATGACATCGGTCCCGCTACGCATCGCGTCGAGTGTCCGGTCCTGCGCCGCCGCAAGGCCGTCCGGCGACCACTCGTCGCGGGCGAGCTCGATCTCCACGACGCTGCGACCGCTGTCCTTCACCTGTTGGAGGTACTCGTCCTCGTGCTCTATCCCCCGGCGGGTCAGAACGTCCAGCTCCGGGTCCTCGCGGTCAGGCCGCTCGCGCTCACCGCGAACTGCGGACAGCTCGAGCTGCGTGAGGTGCCAGCACGCGAGGTGGCCGGTGAGATCGGTCGGGCTCAGGATCAGCCGATCCGCTGGCTTCAGCACTGCGCTCCCGTTCCCCATTACCCCGACGGGACCATGTGTAGCAGCTGGACATGACATGCTCGTCTCGACGTGGAGGCGGAACATGGACGACAGTCTCAGTGACCCCAAGCGCACTCACGTAGATCATCGTCCGTCGGGTCCATCCGACTCGTCCTCATCGGACAGGCCGGCTACCTCGACCTCGAAGGGGCGGCTCGCCCGCCACGCCAGCAGCTCGTCGTGAGACAGTGGCCGTGGTGTCACATCGATCTTGAGCTCATCGAGGTAGTTCTCCAACTCATCCCGATCGACGCGGGTCTGCAGGAAGGCGACCAGGTCCTCCTGGCGGGGCTGTCCGAACACCAGCCGGTAGGCGGCGAGTGACTTTCGGAGCTGCTCGAGCCGTCGAGCATCCCGGCTGTAGGGCAGGGCGGGGACGTACCGATCGATCGTCGCGCCACCCTCGCGCGGATAGACCCAGAAGGGCACGAGCTCGTTGTCCTCGGCATCCCGGGACCGAGTCGCCGCGGCGAACAGCGCAGCCCACGGATCGCGTCCGTCACCGAAGGCGTGCGAGCGGTGATCGGCCGCGACGTTGAGCCGCACCGCGTGACCCTTGTAGCGGTGGACACGCCCCTCCCGCTGCTCGAGATCGACCGGATTGGCGGGCAGGTTCCAGTGAACGACCGCGTGGCAGTAGACGTGGAAGTCCAGCCCCTCCTGGCCGACCGAGGTGGTCGCCAGCACGAACGGACGGAACGGCGAGTTGAACGCGGACCGGACGCTGGACGCGCGCTGCATGGCGGCCTGGTCATCGGAGCGCTCGTCGCCGAAGCGCAGCGCGAAGAGCCCGCGCATCCGCTCGGTCTCGGCCCTGACGCTCCCCGTGTCGTCCTCGGTGAGCCGTCGGACGCCGTAGTTGACCGTACGGAGCGTGAGGGCCTCGCGGACGGTCTCGGTGATCGGTTGCAGGAGCTGTTCGCCGGTCACGCCGGTGACGCCCCGCCACTCTCTGAGGACGTGGACGTATTCGTCCAGGACGGCTTGGAGGCAACCGTCCAGGCAGTACCGCAGCACGAGCCGCCAGTAGGCCCCTTCGCGATGCCCTCCGCTCGCCTCAGACCGCAACAGGTAGGTGGCGTCGATGAGATTGAACAGGTGGCGGAGGCTCCAGGCGATGGCGCCTGCGTGTTCCCGGGCGATGGGATCGTCGAGGCCGTTGTCACTCGAGGTGATCCGGGTCAACGCACGCAACGCGGTCACGCCGGGTCCAGCGAGAGCGAGCTCCGCGAGCACGTCGAGCAGGTCGTCAGGGACCCGACCGAGCGGTTCGGCTTCTCCGCGGACGACGGCGGCGGCCTCCTCGACGTGCGCGAGCCATCCGCTGTCGGCCGTCGACGGGGCCTCCTCGTCCGGCTCCACGACGTGCCGAGCGAGCGCGGCCGGGTCGGCGAACCAGGCGTTGGTCCCATCGGGATCCCGATCACGGTCGAGGAGGAGCGGGGCGGCCCAGTACCAGCGCTCGTCGAACTGCCCCCCGGATGGAGCCCGCCGCATCCTCCCGCTCAGTCGTTCCCGCAGCGCGTCGCGTACCAGGTCCAACATGTCGCGCTGTGAGGGCGGCTCGTTGTAGCCGCCGAGCTCGGCGGTGAGCCGCCGGGGATCCCCGAGCTCGGCCAACGCTGGCGATGGATACAGCAGCGCGAACACCGGCATCCCGGTCAGCCGGTCGCCGCTGCGCGTGAGCTGCAGGAGACCGCTGTGCTTCTTGCGGAACTCCGGGGTGTTCTCGACGGGCTCCCCCCGAGCGTGGAGCATCTGACGTTCCGCCTCGTAGCTGACCATCGCCCCGATCACGCTCGGGACTACCCGCCAGGCAGAGAAGATGAGCCGTTTGGTGAACCCGCGGACATCCGGGTCTGAGAAGGGGCCACCGAGCCGGTAGTACGGCAGTGAGGGCGGGATCCACAACAGCCGCCACGCGCCCCGGTCGACGGTGGCGGCGAGCAACGACCGGAGTCGGACGTTCGCCGGGTCGACCTTCCCGTAGGCGCGGATGTCGTCCCAGTCGAGTGACAGGCCCTGTCCCTTGGCCTCGTCGAAGAGCCACCGGCCGTCACCGTCCTCCAGCCTGCGCCCCAGCTCGCGGTCGAACTGGTAGCCGTCCATGAACGTCACCGGGTACGGGGTGGACTGCCAGTAGGCCATCATCCCGCCACTGTCGAGCCGGTCGGCCAGCTGCTCGGCGGCGAGGAACTGGCGGACATCGTCGGCGACCAGCTCGAGGCGATGCGGTTCGCGTTCGGTGAGCATCCCACTGCGGTCCTGGGTGACAGCGAGCCGCTCGGTTCGGGCCATGACCCGTTGCAGGGTGTCCTCGATCGCCGCCTTGGCGCGCCGAGCGCGCTCCGCCCCGCCGTGGCCGAGGTCGAAAAGTGCGAGCCGGTAGTCGCGAAGGTGTCCGGCGAAATCCTCCACCTCCTCGTCGTCCAGGAGGAACGACAGCGTGTCGAGGAAATCCTCGTAGTGGTCGTCGTCGGCCTCGTCGCTGAGCGTGTACATCTTGTACGGCGTCGCCGACAGCAGTAACACCTTGACGTCCGGGTAGCCGAACAGCTGATTGGCGAGCTCGCCGGCGGGGTTGTCTGCGTCGAAGAGGTGCTTGAAGCGCTGGAACTCGTCGAGGATGACCAGGTCGGGTTCCAGAGCTTCCACGCACGTGCGAGCCAGCAGCTCCCGCAGCTCGCCGACGAACTCCGCCCGGTCGCCGCGCAGATCGGTCGGGACGTGGTCACTGTCGTTGGTGCGGATGGGGGTGAAGCGCTCCCGCAAGCGTACGAACCGTTCCCGAAGGATCGGCAGACCTCGGCGGGACGCACGCTCTTCGGCCTGCTCGAGCTCCTGGGCGTATTTCCTGGCGAGGGTCTCGTCGAACCGTCCAGAACCCCGTTCGATGTACCGGTAGAAGTTGTCGAAAGCGGCGTTGCCGGCGAATACGCGTTTGTCTGGTCCGCGGTCGCGCACCGTGCCCGCACCCCACAGCTCACGCAGCATGTGGTAGAGCAGCACCCGCTCCTGGACGATGCCCTCCGATGATCTGAGGTTGAACGACGTCCCGGGGGTGAACGAGACGAAGTTGATGCGGTTGCCCTGGAGGTCGCTCAGGATCCGAGGAAGCAGGGTGATGCGGGTGGCGAGGTTGAAATCGTTGCGTTCCAGCACGTTCAACCGGCCGACGTTCTGCCTGGCGATGTCGGCGTTCGAGCAGATGTAGACCACGTCGATGCGGCCGGTGCCGATCTCCACGTGGTGTTCGATGCTGCGCGCGATCACCCCGCGGGCGACCAGCGTCTTGCCGAGACCGACCTCGTCCGCGACCAGGAACCGGTCGGTGGGTTCCTCTCCCCAGAACCGGTCGCTGACGTGATGGGCGGTGGCGAGCTGGAAGTCCTTCAAGCCCTCGTAGACGTGGGCGAGATCTAGGACGGTCATGACCGCACTTCCTGTCGGACCTCCCAGACGGGTTCCCACAGCTGCTCGAGCTCGGGGGGCACCAACTCGTCCGCCCGGCCGCTGCGCCGAAGGTCATCGAGCAGTCCGGCGATGCGGTCGAGCCGCGAGGGGTCCCGGGCCAGGGATCGCAGCAGCGTCTCGAACACCGGCGGTTCGAACTCCCCTCCCTGACGGTCCCGCCATTGCCCACCACCGATCGCGCCGAGCTGCTCCATGAGTTCGGTGAACCCCCCGGAAGTGTCGGCCAGGAGGAACAGCAGGTAGCGCAGGACGTCTTGCCGGTCGCGGAGGATCTGGCTGATGACCGCATCGGCCCTCCCCTCGGGTGCACCCACCAAACGGGCGTTGGCCACGAACCGGAGCCGGTCCCGTGCCTGGCCGCGCTCGCCGGTCACCTCGAAGGCGAAGAACGACGTGATGCCAGCCTCGGGAACATGTCCGAAGCTGGCGTGCAGCCCGTCCCTCCCCCACCGGGGACTGATCTGATGGCCCTGACCGGCCGAGATGCGCCAACAGTGCAGGACGGTCACCTCGTCCGGCAGGTCGACCGGCTCGGCTGCGTCGAGGTCGAGGAGGTACGCGTCACCGTCAGCCTCCAGCGTCGCCACCAGGTCCAGCGCACCGATCCGGCGGCGGGCGATGTCGAGGCTGCGGTCGACGATCTCGGCGTCTCCGGGTCCCTCACGTTCGATGTCGTCGGGAAGGTGGTCCTGGAGGAGGTCGCGGAGGGTCGTCACGCCGTCCTGGAACGCGAGCAGGTCGTCGATGCCGTGGCCGGCCTGGCGGGTTCGCAGTTCGACGAGAAACTCGACGTTGCCGCCGAACGCCGCGGTCGTCGCGTTCGCGGACCCGGTGTAGTAGCGGATGTCCGTGGGGTGCTCGGCAACGAACAGCTTGGCATGGAGGCCGTGGAGCTCGGCATCGACGGCGTCCCCGCGGACCTCGTCGGTCAGCGGCACCGTCCGCCGCTGGGTCTCCTGGCCTGGATCGTCCGAGTCGAGCACATCGGGCTGGACGGCGGCGTCGGCGAGCACGAAGACGTCCTCGAACCCACCCACGGCTTGTCGGCCGAGCTCGTCGAGCGACTCCTGGCGTGACACGAGGACGTGATCCTCTCCGACGCCGGCCAACCGTTGGAGCGACTGTGTGGTCAGGAAGGGGGAGATCGCGAGCATGCGTGTGACGTCGTCCCGGAACGGCCAGCCTCGATCGGCAAGTCCGAGCGGGTGGAACCGGACGCTGTCGAACCCCTCCGGCGCGTCGAAGCGCACGTTGCGGATGTCGTCGACCAGATCCTCGATCGCGTCCTGGCGACCGTCGTCCAGGCGCGGCGCGCGGTCCAGGAGACCACGGATGAAGTTGACGAGCGGCTCGTTCTGCGACTCCGTGTGTCCCCCGGCACGGCGGGTGCCGTCCAGGGTCAAGACCGTGTCCCATGAGGTGTCGAAGGTGAGGTTCCGGGTCAGACAGAGCAGCCGGTACCGGTCGGCGCCGCCGTCGTTGGGACGGAACCGCAGCACCCACAGCTTGGGGTGGAAGATGAACTCGGGGTCCGGCGCCGTGACCGGGACCACGGATGACTCCAGATGGACGAACAGCGGCTGGTACTCGGATGGCAGCCCGACCTGGCCCGCCTGACAGAACAGCGTGGTGCGGTCAGCGTGCCTGCGCAGCGCTTCGAGCAGGGCGATGGGGTTCGGACGGCCGTCGTCCTCGATCGCCCAGTCGAACAGCGCGAACGCCAGGGGCGCGAACAGCAACGCTTGCAGGTCGAGCGAGTAGGTGGTGCCGAGCGCATGGACGAGCTCGCAGTCGTCAGGCGGGCGGAGCGCGTCAAGCAGCAGCTCGCGCGTGTCAGGCTCCAGCACCGGCGACCTCCTCTTGCGCCAGTCGCCCCTCGACGATGTCGCTGGCGACCGTCGAGACCTGCGACCACCGGTAGTTCAGCCGGGAGGTGCCGGAGGCGCCGCTCCAGCGCTCCAGAGCTCGCAGGTTGCGGACACGTGCGAGCGACCGTTTGACCTGGAGCTCGCGTTGTTCGACGAGGTGGCGCGCGTCCGGATCGTCGGCGATCTCGTCCGGCGAGGTCACAGCGAGGTCGGACCACCGGTTGACGAACGCGACCGTGCGCCGCGGCACCCGGGGGTTCTCCCGAGTGACGAGCTGCCAGAAGGCGGGGCGGTCGCCGTGCCATGCGAGATGGGGGGCGCGCCGCTCCTCCATCAGGTCGACCCAGTCGGCCAGCCGGCCGCGGTAGTGGTCGACGAGGTCCTCATCGATCTCGAACTCACCGCCGGCGGTGCGGGCGTCCCGGACCCTCTCGGCGAGGATGAGGTTGTAGAGCATCGCAGCGCCGTGCATCACCTCCGAGAAGATCCGGCCGTGCCGGACGGAGTCGCGAACCGCGTCGGGGGCGGTCTCGACTGCGGGATGCATCCAGGGGAAGTCCGCCTCGATGTCCGCGTCGCCGTGGGTGACGAGGTGGGCGAGGTAGGTCCCTTGGCACTCGTCGAGGATCCGCTCGGTCAAGTAGTCGGCTTCCTCGATCGTCAGATCCAACGTCGTCTCCTCGAGGAAGTCCTCCGGCGCCTCGGGGAGCCCCGCATGCCAGTTGCGGGCGACGCCATCCCCGAGCGGAGTGCCCTCATCGTCGGTCTCCTGACGGCTCTTCCGGAGGTAGAAGCCATCCAGCGAGTGCAAGTACTGGCGTCGCGAGGCCGGTACGAGGCGGATCCCGTGCCGACCGAGCGCGCTCCAGTACATCTGGCTCGGCAGCTGCTTGAGGTTGTCCTTCGCCTCGATCCCGATGACGCCCTCGTCCTCGCCGCCGGCATCGAGCGCGTAGATCAACCGGATCTCGTCCCGCCGGAACCGGTCGCCCGCGTCGCGGGATCTGACTCGGTCGCGCTCCATCCCGAGGCAGATCCACGGGAGGAACAGGAGGTAGCGGGCCCTCGTGTGCAGGGTCGAGGTGCCGGGGAACAGGATCTCGCTGAGCGTGTCACGGACTGACCCGATGCCGAGCTCGTCGACCGTGCCCTTCTCGCGGAAGAGCCCGACGACTTCCATCATCCGCTGTCGGTGCTCGTCGGAATGGTCTAGCCACGCGAACAGCGACACGCGCACATCCCCCAAGCCCGGCTACACGAGACCATAGGGGCATACGCGATGAACGCGGGGGCGCGGTTCGTGTGACCGTGGGGCCTCGTAGAGCTTGGAGTGAGCGGAGAGTGCCAGACGACGAGTGGTGTGTTGGCAGCCGGCTGACCGATATCGTGCAACGAGAAGGCCCCTTACTCGAACCATCGATTCGGTGGGATGCCTGGCGATGTCGCAGACGTGGTCGCAGTCCGTGTCGTACGGTCCTGCACGTCAAGAGCCGCCGTCGCTCCAGGGAGTGTCGTGGCACCCGACCCATCGCTGCTGTGCGCGAATCAGTCCCTCGACAGCATCCTGCGCAGACGTAGTGGAGACCCCGCTACGGTCTCGGAACGGTTCATGATCGGAAATTCAACTCGTGCTTACAAGCCTGGCGATCCGCAACTTCAAACAATTTGACGATGCCCGCATTGAACTCGGGAATCCGGTCGTCTTCATCGGGCCGAATGATTCGGGGAAGACGTCAGCCCTCCAAGCGCTCACCCTCTGGCAGATCGGTGTTCGTCGATTCATCGAGAAGCACGGTGGTAAGGGCGAAGTACCTGAACAACGTCCAGGGGTCGCCATCAACCGGCGGGACCTTACTGGTATCCCGGCGCCTGCCGCGAGATTGCTCTGGCATGAACTGAGAGTTCGTCACACTGAGCGGGACGCTAAGGGCAAGCAGTCCACGGACAACATCCGGATCGATCTAGTTGTTGACGGCATCACGGGCGGTAAACAGTGGCGTTGCGGGGTCGAGTTCGACTACGCGAACCAAGAGTCTTTCTATTGCCGACCCTTGCGCCTTGACGACGACGAACGGATGAAGATTCCGCAAGCGGCACTCGACGTTGAGGTCGCCTTCCTTGCCCCTATGTCTGGATTGGCCCCCAACGAGACGAGGCTCGACCCTGGTGCTATTAACGTCCGGATCGGAGAAGGACGCACCGCGGAAGTGCTCCGCAATCTCTGCTATCAACTTCTTGAGGAGAAACCGGATCTCTGGACTGAGGTTGCATCAAGGATTCGCGATCTCTTCGGCGTCTTCTTGAATGACCCGCTCTATGTTCCTGAGCGTGGCGAAATCGAGATGAGTTACGAGAGTCGGGATGGGGTCAGCCTTGACCTCTCTTCATCTGGCCGAGGGCTCCAACAGACTCTTCTCCTTCTGTCATTCCTGTCACTCAACCCGAACGCAGTGGTATTGCTAGATGAGCCGGATGCACACCTTGAGATTCTTCGACAACGACAGGTCTACGAGTTACTAAGCGAGATGTCAGAGAGGACGGGTGGCCAAATAATTGCCGCCAGCCACTCCGAAGTTGTATTGAACGAAGCTGCCGATCGTGACGTAGTCGTGGCCTTCGTGGGTGAACCTCACCGAATTGACGACCGCGGTAGTCAACTGCTGAAGTCCCTGAAGGAGGTGGGGTTTGAGCAGTACTACCAGGCAGAGCAAAAGGGATGGGTCCTTTATGTAGAGGGCTCGACCGATTTGGCAATCCTCCGTGGATTCGCAGAACTGCTCCACCACCCCGTGAGAACGCACCTCGAACGACCCTTCGTCCATTACGTCGGAAACCAACCGGAACAAGCGCGTAGCCACTTTTTCGCACTCCGTGAGGCTCGAAACGATCTGGCGGGGATCGCATTGTTCGACCGGCTTGACCGGGACTTGGAGGACGATTCGCCCCTCAAGCAAGTGATGTGGGTTCGCAATGAAATTGAGAACTACCTATGCCAACCTGAGACGTTGCTCAACTACGCCGAACACACTGCGAGAGAAGACAGCCTCGGCCCCCTCTTTACTGATCCTGAGATCACGAAACGACGAGATGCGATGGAACGCGCCGTCATGGACCAAGTCCCGCCGGCAGCTCTTCGGGATCGCAGTCATGCGTGGTGGGAGGACACTAAGGCAAGCGACGACTTCCTGGATCTCGTCTTCGATGCGTACTACGACCTGGTGGGGCAAACAGCACTCAAAGGAAAAAGTGATTACCACCGACTAACGGCACACGTCCCACGAGAACTTGTGGCTGACGAGGTCGTGGAGGTCCTCGATCAGATTCTAGTTGCCGCAGAGAACGCATCGGATGTGGAGTAGGACCTTGAACGCGGCGCCTAGTTGCAATCGGTCCTCGACTTGGCGAGGGAACCTTGGAAGCGGTGGTCGGGATAGCAGGAGTCGCTGTTGGAGCCCTACTCGGACACTGGCTCCAAAGAAGATCGCAACGCGACCAATGGCGGCGCGAAGCTCGTCAGGCGGCGTATGTGGACTACATGCGTGCCTTCTCGGATTGGCAGGAATCGGCGAGGCGTTTGTCATGGTGGTCCGGCGATCCGAACTCAGAGGACCCAGAGTCGGCACTTGCTCGGGCAAGCCTTAGGCAGGAGTCCCTCGACGCGTTCCGTGCCGCTGGCGACTCGTTGGAACGAGCACACTTCGAGCTCAAGCTGGTCGGCAGCGATCGAATTCAGCAGCGCGCAATGACTGGTCGGCTCTTGTACATGGAAGGCACTACTTACACCTGGAAGGAGGACCGTGGTGCGAGCTATGCCGATTGGTGGGAGGAGAATAGGCACGCCCTCGGACAGTACGAGGAAAGGTTCATCGAGGCCCTCCGGCGGGATCTTGCCCTTGAGGACCCGGCGTCACCACGTGGGCCGTGGAAGGTGGCCAGAGACTGGTTCAGCAGGTTGCGGAGGAGGCGTTGGTGGAAGCGACACCAACGCGAGATCGACGCCGACGAATAGTTCCTGGAACCCGAGGAGGTCGGGGCCACACGGGCCAACATCCTATTCATTGAGTGGGAAAGCAGTCTGGTTGGGATCGTCGGTAACGCTGAAGTCAGGGCCTAGGCGATCGTCTTCGCTCGGATGTGGGAGATCGTCCTCGCGGATGACTTCTCCTTGCCGAACTTCATCCAGGAACGCCTGGAGGTCTGGGTACATGTCGATGGTGTGCTCAAGGGTCCAGAGCAGGTCGAGGACTTCATCTGTGAACTGCGCAGGCCATGCATGCGGGAGCACTTGATCAAGTTCCGATCTAGTGCGACCCGACGGCTCACGCATCCGGTATCCAAGCCATGACTGGACGACCTTGAGGCCGGACACTTCAAATTCCCACACTTCTTCCGCGACCGGTGCGAATGTCCCAGCTCCCACCGAGAGAACGCGACTCGTCCCATCCCAGGAGAACTCACGCGGGTAGCCGTCGGGGCTTACAGGGACGGGCTCAATAGCCCGCGCGATCCCCTGTGGCACTTCGTTAGCACGGCGCCCGTTCGGGATGAACCGGTCTCCGAACGTATGGAGCCAGATCAGCCTTCGCCCTCTTCGGGCTACCTCCGCGAACAGCGCAGCGTCTCGCGTTATGGGAATCCTCGGAGAAGAAGTCCTCAACTCCTCGGAGAACTGTGACGTGTACGTAGGTGCGTTCAGCAGGGCGTAGCAATAGGAGAACAGGTCCTCCGCGCCCAATTCGGTTTCGTACTCGGTTGCGAGCTTCTCTATGAGGCCCGGCGTGACGTTCGGATGCGTGCCCTCGGGATCGCGCCAGAGCGGCACTACGTCCTTGCCCCCTCGTCCGGAAAAGTGGTGCTTGTCGGGGACATAGGCAGTGACCGTGGCGCCCGGACCTTCGCCGAGGGTGCCGGTCAGAAGACTCGTCATGTAGACCTGGTCGTCCGACCAGACCCACCAGAGTTGTGGCCGCTGCAGGTTGATGAGCCTTGGATCGGCGAGCAGCCATTGCCGATCGAAGGATCGCCACGCGCACCGGACGATCGGGGGAGCAGGGCTCTTCTCGGTGACTTCGCTGATCGCTTGGTCAGAAGGAAGCGGGGGGACAGTCGGTTGAACTTGAGTCGTGCTTGTTCGTCCGTACTTGCCTTCCACAAAGAGCCCCGGTCGCTCCGATGCCGTGGAAGCTGCAAGAATCTCCCAACGTTCTCTCGCGGCCTCCTCCGTTGTTGCGATCGGCCATGTTCGGCCGAGCATCATCCCGGGCTGCTGCCACGGAAAGATGTCGATGAGGCGAGGCCATGTCGTGAAGTCGGTCGCAGCCTCCGGAACGAGCGGGGCGGTCCAGTCGGACGGCGCCGCCGTCCAATCCACATCATCGAACCCCGAGACCTCGCCGAGCAGTTTGAGCTTGTCTCGGCGCGATCCGGTAAAGCGAGTGTACTTGACCTCGGCTGGGGTGTCGGGATCGCCTTCTCCGTATCGGACACCCACGGCGATTGCGACAGGAGTTCTGATTGCGAAGATGTTCTCCGTTTTTCGTGCCCCGAGGCTGCTGCCTTCGAGGTCAATGATCCATAGCTCATCAAGAGTTCTGCGGAGGACTTCCCGCATTCCGAGGAACCCGGGTCCGTCCAAGTAGCTAGACGCCGTGATGAACGAGACAATGCCGGGCCCCCTTTGGGTTTCGAAGACCTTCCAGAGGGCCCAGCGCCAGAAGTAGACATAGTCGTTGTAGAGGCTCGCAAGGTGACTGAACATGGTTCGGTCACGCGCCAACTCAAGGAAGTCCCCGAGCAGACGTTCGAGTTCTGCCTGCGTGTCCTCGGTGCTCCGGGCCGCGAAAGCTTGGCGGCTGTACGGCGGATTCCCCATGCAGACCAGAACGGGCGTCTCCGCCTTGACTCGACGTGCGCGCTCATGCTCTTCACTGAGCCTTCGAAGTACTAGCGGTAGCTGACCACTTGGAGCTTCGTCGATTGGTTCGAGTGTGTCCGTGAGATAAACGTGGGCCCCATCGGTTGGAGGGCGACCACCAGCCTCGCGGATCGCCTGGGTAAGTCGCAGATGCGCTACCGCGTAGGGGCCAACGAGAATCTCGAACGCATGGATGTTTTCAGCGAGCTTGGTCACGTGCGGTGAGATTGCGCCCGGCCCATATCGTTCTCGAACGTGTTCGACGGCGTGGCTGATCGCGGTCAGCGGGTACGTACCGGTCCCGGCTGCCGGGTCGAGGAAGACAACGCCGTCATCAGCATAGGCTTTGGGACGCTCAAGGCGTTCGGTGAGGAGTTCCGCTACCAGACGGACCTGGCACCGCACGACCTCAACCGGCGTGTAGTAGACGCCTCGCTCTTCTCGTAAGGCCGGGTCGTACTCCGCCAGGAAGTCCTCGTAGAAGTAAAGCCATGGATCGGGATGGTGCTGAGCCAGCCGTTCGCTATCGACCGCCGCGACGATTCGCTCTAGGAGTTCCAGGCTGGTCTCGATCTCCGACCGCGCCTCTCTGTCGGTCAGAAGCCGAAGGGCTTCTGCGAGGAGGCCGTGCTCTTCATCCAGGGCCTCTGCGGCCCGTCCGGCTCGGAGGTCTTCCGCCCCGTCAAGGCGAGCAAGTAGAAGCGCATACGTGAGTGTCTGCGCGTAGGCGTCCGAGAACTGTGCATCGTCTGCTTCCGGGAAGAGACTCGCTCGCCAGTCACGCGCGAGTTGGGAGATTGCACCATCTCGATTCAGCAGCGAGGCCTTGACCTCGTCTCGCAGCAACCTGCAGATAGGTGCAAGAACTTCTGCAAGAGCTCTAGGCGAGGTTGGGATGACGGGTTCCCATATCAAGAATTGTCGTAGCAGGTTGGCGACCTCGGTTGCGCCGTCCTCGTCAATCGCTTCCGGTCCAAGAGACGGCACGTCCCCAATGGTCGTCACTAGCCCCGTGCGTTCTCCGCCCCTGTACAAGCCCCATTCGGTGCCGTCTGTGTAGAGAAGGTTCGGGAGCTGCTTGAACTTGTCCCACTGTTCGCGATTGTGCCCCGAGAACTGGCGCGGATCAGCTCCTGTGCCAGGGGACTTCAACTCGATGTACCCCGCACCAGGTACCCCGTCGATTACCAAGCCGACGTCTGGCCGGCCCAAGTTGTCCGGGAGAGGACTCTCGGTCTTCGTACTTACGCGCAAGTTCAGCGCATCTCCGAGACTGACGAGCAGATCGCTCACGGGTCCCTTGAGTTGGTCCTCTGGGTGCCCCTTGAGGGGTGAGGAGAGCTTCTCGTGAACGACGGTTGCGAACGCCGCCAGGGCATCGGCAGCTTCTTGCTCGTATGTCACGTCAAGTCTTTTCGCCCGTGTTTGGTTTGGGGCGTGAGGGTAGGAGGTAACGACGCTTCATCGAGGTAGGTGGGGACTGTGCGTTCCACGGCCCTTCCTCCGAATCGAATCTCCCAGGAGGCTTCTGAGGAGACTCCTGCTCTAGTTGAGTTGACTGCTCCCGCGGGGACGACCCATTCCGTGGCCTGGCCGGTCACCTCGGCGATCAGGTCGAAGTCGCCGTCGTAGTGGAGAGTCGTCAACTGCTCGAAGGCTGGGATCGCTGGACGATCTTCGACAGAGCAAGTTGGCCGCCGGACGCGTCCAACGCCTACTGAAGAGGCGAGGGGTCGAGCGCCGTGTCGTGCCGATGTAGATGTACGGGGGATGAGGGACCCGGTCCTTCCCCAGGACGTCACATGGTCGGATGACGTTGCAGTCGTACCCGACAAACAGGCCTCGAAGCTGATCGAACGTCTGGAGTCATCGAAGCGCTCGATCAAGTCCGACTACCCGCCTACCGAGCGCTTCGCTAGTACGTCGACCAGCACGAAGAGACGACGCGCGCATAGGAAGCGTTCGAGAAACACATCGGGGCACGATGGACTCGGCGAGCGCCTCGCGGGATCCGTGCGGAATCGGACCGCGGAGCAAGATCAGGGGTCACGGAAGATGTCGTGCGTTCCGACGCGGCGCCACAGGACCGCCGGATAGGTCTTGGCCCCCTCGGGAACGGTCGACCACTCCCACGTCGCCCTCCCGTCAGGACCAGAGAAGCTCCAGGTCATCTCCCATACGCCCGGAGCCCCCTCGACCTTCTTGACCCTGAGAGACGACGGCCAACGCGCCGCGCCTGACGTCTCCACGAAGCGGTCGCATGCCTCGTTGAACTTCCGAACGGCCTCACGGAACAGACGCTTCTCGTCAGGTGAGAGCCCACGGAAGTCGCTCTCGAAGGCCGGGGTCGTCTGGAACCTCACCCGTCGAGCGACTCAAGGAACTCATCGACGTCGTCGTAGGTCTTGACGCGCCCCTCCGCCAGGTGCTCGTCGACCTCGCGTTCCCGTTCCTGCCAACGTTCGGTCCAGAACCACCGCTGATCGGCCGGGACGGCAGCCAACGGGTGCAGCTCGATCACCCCGTCGTCGCGCTCGACCACACGCACTTGGGCGCCCGGCTCGTCGAGATGGTGTCGCTTCCGGACCTCAGCCGGCAGGGCCAGCGTTCCACGGGACTGGAGCGCTACGTGGTACTCGCGGCTCACCAAAACCTCCTCCGTCGACGGTCGAACTGCGATGCAGTATAGCGGTATCACAGCAAATCTGCGGGCTGGAACTCCTCCTACCGGTCGCGCCGGTTCCTGATGCTGTCATCGCGGTGGCAGACGACGGGACGGTCGGGGTTCTGTGGGCGGATCTGTGCAACGACGACGATGTACCCGACGAACCGGACGACGGGGAACTGACGACCGACTGGGAAGCGCGGGAACCGCGAGGGGGCATCAGTCAGACGGATGTGCGCTCCGCCCGGATCCGCCTGGGAGGTCCGCACGGTTGACGTGACACCACCTCACGGGCTCACGCGGCGTTAGCCTGCCCGAGTGCGGGTGGGGATCTGACGGGAGTCGTGATGGCGCGCGCGGGCGCGGTCGGCTTGGCGATAGGGCTCGTCGTGCTCGCGGGCGCCTGCCGGGACGGGCTCGCGTTCCGAGACGACCACGTCCTGTCGATCGCTCGGCCCGATGACCGCACTGCCGTCGCTATGCCCTTCGAGGTGAACTGGTCCGTACGCGACCTGCCCGACGACATCCGGTTCGCCGTCCTGATCGATCGCACGCCACCACCTGCCGGTGAGGGACTGGACTGGTTCGCCCGCGACGATCCGGGCTGTACCCGCGACCCGGAGTGCCCCGACCTCGACTACCTCGAGGGACTCCACGTCCACGTGACCGAGGGCAACTCGTTCACGGTCGCCTCCGTCCCACGCCCCCAGCGCCCCGACGAGCGGGAGCTGCACGACGTGACGGTGATCCTGGTCGATCGCGACGGGGGTCGGATCGGGGAGATCGATGCGACGGTCACCGTGGAGGTGCGCCGTGACCGATGAGCTGCAGGCACGCGCCCGAGAAGCAGCCGGGCTGTCCGGCGATCAGCAGCCGTCGCCGCTACGGGAGGTCGTCCGCCGGTCGGGGGTCGGCTGGTACCCGCTGGCCGCACTCGGCGGGCTCAGCGCCGTCGCCGGGTTCGGCACCTACGCCCTGACCGTGCTGCTACCCGAGATCGGACGGTCGTTGGGGATCGGGGCGGCCGGGCTCGCCGGGCTCCTGACGCTGTCGCCGCTGGCGTCGGCGGCCGCGTCGCTGCCGCTGGCCGGAGTCGTGCAGCGGCGTCCGATGCGCGCGCTGCTGGTCGTGGCGGGTGGGCTCGTCGGCGCCCGGTCCCTCGCGCTCACCGGCTTCGTGGTGCATGCTGGCGAGCTGGCCGCGGTGCTCCTGGCGTCGGGTGCCGCCGGCGCGGTCGTCGCCGTCAGCTACCAGCCGCTGGTCGTCGAGCTGTACCCGCCCGAGGGTCGGGTGCGGGCGCTGTCGATGCTGGCCGCGGCCCGCGGGCTCGGTGACCTGGTCGCACCGGCGGTCGTGGGCGGTCTCGTCGCGGTCGCGGGAGTGACGTGGCGGGGCGTGTTCCTCGTGGCCGGGATCCTCGGGGCGGTCGCTGCGGTCGGGGCGGTGCGCCTGCGCGATCCGGGCTTCGGAGGCTGGGACCGGGGACGGGTCAGGCAGCTCGCCCGCACTGGAGAGGTGGTCGCGGGCCCAGCGCCCTCGGAGCCGCCGCTCGATCTCGGTCCCGTCGAGGCGGCACGGCGCCTGCACACGATCCCGACCCTGCGGACGCTGTTCCTCGCCCAGGCCGGTCTGGGTGCCATGTTGATCCCGTTCTTCGTCTTCCTCGTCCTGTTCCTCGACGTCAGGTGGAACCTGGGCCCGTTCGGACGGGGCGCGCTGTTCTCGGGTCTCGGGCTCGCGGCCGTGGTGGCCCTGGCGGCGTTCGGGCCGGCCGCCGAGCGGCTGTTCCGTCGCGATCCGGCCGAGCTGCTCGACGCGGCAGCGCTGCTGTGGGCCGCGGCACTCCTGTTCGTTGCGGTGGCGGCCCTCGCGCCGGTGCTGATCCTGATGGTCACCGCGCTCGCGGTGGCGGTGGGGTTGGTCACCGCCATCGGCCCGGGACTGACCGCGCTGCACCTGTCGCTGGTCGCCCCGCAGGTGCGATCCACGGCGAACGCCGTGACCCTGATCTACTTCGCGGGCCCCGGGGGGATCCTCGGGATACTGCTGCTGGGCGCCGCCGACCGCCGCTACGGGCTCGCGGGCGCGCTGATCGCCACGACGTTGCCGGGGCTCGTCGCGGTGCTGCTGCTGCATCGTGCTGGGCGCAGCGTCACCACCGACCTCCAGCGGGTGCTCGACGAGGCCGTCGACGAGGAGGAGTTTCGTCGTCGCGTGGAG
>CAZHZQ010000023.1:0-22986 GCA_964537235.1 uncultured Actinomycetota bacterium
GTGCGGCTGGAGGGTGACCCCGTCGGGCACCCCGGTGTTGGACGCATCCGGCATGGCCGCTGCGGCGGCGGCCCCAGGCGGCGTCCACAACACCAGCCCCACCACCAGCACCGGCACCAACATCGCGACCAGGAGCTTCCACCGGGTGAGGCGCTGCGACATCGACGACTCCAGACGTTCTGCTAGCGATCCGTATATTCACCGTTACGCAGCGTTACGTCGGGACGTCATCGGGGGGGCCTCGAGGCTTGTGCGTACGAGTGCGCAGACAGATGCGTCACATCGGCCGACCGGACGATCGAGGATCACCGGAGCGGGACATGTGTCACTGAGTGGCGCTCGACACCGCGGTTAGCGTCAACCGTCGGATGTTGGTCAGACGGAGGGGATCGATCGGTGGACTTCCTCACGCTCATCCGCGTGACTGTGCGACGGTGGTACGTGTCGGTGCCGGTCCTCCTCCTCGCCTCGGTCGGCGCTTTCGCCGCGTACCGCAGTGCTCCGCCGATGCACGTCGTGGATGCGTCGGTCATCCTGGTACCGCCGGCGGGGAACGTGGACGGGGAGGAGGTGGTCAACCCCTACCTGGCCTTCACCGGGGCGCTGAACACGACGGCTGATGCCGTCACGCAGGTCCTCTCCAGCGCGGCGACCCGGCGCGACATCGTCCAGCGTGGGCTGGCGCCGGACTTCGTGGTCACGGGTCCTGACGATCGACTCCCCGTGATCCGGTTCACGGTCAGAGATCCGAACCCGGAGAGGGCGACCCGTTCGGTCCAGGATCTGCTGTCGACCGTGGACGAAGAACTGCTCCGGCTGCAGGCGGCCGTCGGGGCTCCGCCCCATCAGCTGGTCCAGGCAGAGACGCTGTTGGCCCCCACGCCCCCTTTCGAGGAACGAGGTCACATCACGCGAGCGATCTTCACGATCGCCGGTGTGGGTCTGTTCGCGGCGATCGCGTTCGCGCTGCTCGTGGAGGGAGCCGCCGCCGGTAGACCGCAACACCGCCCGGTCCGTCCACTCGAACAGACGCCGCCCTGGTTCCACTTCGCCGGGGAGCATGGCAAGGACGGACCGGTGACAGCGGACGAGCGCGCGGGTTGAGAGAGATCGTGGGAGACCTGACGTTCGCTCGTTTCCCCGGCGTACGGTGGGACCGGGTGCTGACCGCCACGATCGTGGCCGGTTCCGTCGCGCTTGTGCCGTTGGCGTGGTCCGCGCCCACGCATACGCTCACGATCCTGTTGTTCGGTGGCATCGCGGCGCTCGTCGTGAGGATGCGCAGAGATGCGGTGGCCGTCCTCTCGGTGTTCCTCGTGCTGTTGTTCCTGGTGCCTGCGAGATGGGTGTTCGGTCCGCTCGGAGGCGTCGGGACCCCTGCGGTCATCGCGGGAGCGGCAGCCTTCGTCTGGTGGGCGGCGGCCTACGTTGCGCCCGTCGTCGACGTTGACCTCGGGCCACAACCGGTGCGCCTGGTCGTCCTGCTGTTCCTCGGGGTGATGTTGACGAGCTTCGCGGTGGCGATGGTCCGTCCTCTCACGTCGGTGGAGTACAACGGTGCCCACAGAGCCCTCGTGGTCCTCTTCGCGATCGCCGGCATCGCGCTGCTCGCTTCCGACGGGTTGTCGGAACGGGCCGACCTCGAGACTCTCCTGCAACGCTCGGTTCCCTTGGCGGCCGTGGTGGCGGCGATCGGTGTGGTGCAGTTCTCGACCGGCTTCGATCTCGCGTCCCAGTTCTCCTTGCCCGGCTTCGAGATGAGCGGCGCGTTCAACGGCATCGGCGAACGTGCCTCCCTCCGGAGGCCCTCGGGAACGGCGCTCCATCCGATCGAGTTCGGCGTGGTCCTTGCGGCGATGCTCCCGCTCGCGGTTCACTACGCCCGTTCCGCCGGGACGCGGATGCGGAAGGACGGACTCTGGATCTGCGTCGCGCTGATCGGGGTCGCGATACCACTCTCGTTGTCCCGGTCAGCACTCCTGGGCTTGGGTGCGGTCCTCCTGGTGCTGGCTCTCACGACACCGCCCGCAGACTGGTGGCGTGGCGCGAGCATCGTGGCCGGATCACTCGTCGCTGTGGCCGTGGCGTTCCCTGACACGGTTCGGGTGCTGTTCGACATCGTCATGGATGCCCAGAGCGATCCGAGCATCCAGGGGCGCCTGCTCGATGTGGCGCCGGTCTGGGAGATGATCTCGGACGACCCGTGGATGGGGATCGGTCTGGGGACGTTCATCAAGGATCAGTACTTCCTCACGGACAACCAGTGGTTCATGACCGCCGTGGAGAGTGGCATCCCGGGGGTGGTCGTGCTCCTGGCGTTGCTGCTCGTACCCATCTCCTGCCTCAACTCGGTGCGACGGCGCCGACACGATCCGGAGACGACGAGGCTGGCCGCCTCGTTGATCGCGTCGCTGTCGGTCCCGCTGGTCACGTTGGCGACCTTCGACCTGCTCAGCTTCAAGCTCATCACCGGGCTCGTCAGCTTCCTCGTGGGATGCTCCGGTGCGCTGTGGCGGCTCACGACGCGCGATGCCACCGGGGTGGGCCGGTGAGCGGATACGGCCAGTGGCGCCACGTCCTCGACCGTCGTCCCAGCTCCGAGCGGTCGGCGCCCTCGCGGATCTATCGTCGACTGCGGACGTCCCCCGGCCCGTTCGTGATCATCGCCAAGGGGCACTCCGGGACTCGCTTCCTCGCCAGTTGTCTGACCCGTTGCGGGGTGTTCCTCGGCGCCGATCTCAACGCGGCGCATGATTCGCTGTCGTGGTACCGGTACTTCGGCAGGCCGCTGGTCCTGAGCGACCACTTCCCGCACTGGCCATCCCTCGAGAGCGACGAGGGGTTCCGGGCCGACGTTCGTGGACACCTCGACCGGACGCTCCCGCGTTTCGTCGGCGGCCGGTTCGGGGGCGGACACTGGGGGTGGAAGGGTTCGACGCTCTTCGTGACTCCGGTGGTGGCCGAGTTGTTCCCCGGAGGGAGGTTCATCCACCTGGTCCGCGACGGCCGAGATGTCGCCCTGTCGGCCGACGGGATGCTGAACCTTCCGTACAACCACCGTTTGCTCTCGCGTGATCCGAGCGCGACCGTCAGGCGTCTCCGCGACCGGGTGTTGGACGGACCCGGCGAGGATCGGTACCGGTTGCGGATCATCTTCAACCGGACGGACGTCAGGACGTGGAACGGTGCGACCCTCGACCGAGCCGTCGCGTACCGCAACCGGTACCAGCTCCAGATGCGGTCGTGGATGACGCACGTGGAGCTCGCGCGCGGCTTCGGGAGGCGGTTCCCCGAGCGGTACCTCGAGGTCCGCTACGAGGACCTGTGTCGCAACCCCGTCGACGAGGTGCAGCGGGTTCTCGACTTCCTCGCTCTCGAGGCGCCGGGATCTGGCCTCGCATGGGCGGCGGAATCGGCCCGGACGGGGTCCATCGGCAGGTGGCGCTCTGCGGTTCTGACGGGGGACGAACGTCGCGACTTCGAACGTGCCCTCGAGCTCGGGTATCCGGTGTTGCGGGACCTCGGCTACGCGACCTGACCCTCCGCTCCGTAGCCGTCCACCGCGAACCGCAGGAGGGTCTCGTGGCGCTGCTCCCAGCGGTTCGCCTGGATGAACCGGAGGCGAGCTGCTTCATGGAGGGGACCGAGCTCGAGCGCTCGGAACGCTCGCTCGGCGAACGGTTCTCCGCGCCGTGCGAGCACGATGCCGGGCTCCTGCAGATCGACGACGGGAGGGAGGTCGCTGGCGACCACCGGTCGTCCCCCCGCGAGGTACTCGTAGAGCTTGAGTGGACTCATCGCTCTCGTCAGCGGGAGGTCACGGTGAGGCAGCAGGCACAGCTCACACGCGTGGACGATCGCGGCGACGAGACGACGCGGCAGGGCGCCCGGGAGATGGACGTTCGTGATCCCGTCCAACGGTCGGAGATGGTCACGATCGGCGACCGGGCCGATCAGGATCACGGATCCTCGGGCGAACCGGTCCGCCAGCTCCTGGATCGCGGCGACGTCGAGACGTCCGTCGAGCGTTCCCGCATACACCATGCGCGGCGTCGGCATGGCCTCGAACCAAGACGGGGGAGCGTCGGGGTGGAACCATTCGTCCGCCTCGACGCCGTTCGGGATCACCGTCGCGTGTTCGGGCTGCAGGCGGTTCAGGAGCTCCGTGGAGACGGCGGCGACGCGGACCTCGTCGCGACGTATGCGTTCGTACGCCTCCTCGTACCCGGCTCGCCACCGGCTCATCGCGGGATGCACGGCCCAGTCGTCGCGGGCGTAGTAGGTGACCGAAGAGGCCCAATCCAGCGGGGCGAACCCGGCGAGCAACGGGTTGACCGTCACGACGGATGGACGCTCCATCCCCAGACGTCCGGCGGCGTCGGCGAGCCTCCGGCCGTAGGAGCGGTACGTGCGCTGGAGCCCCGGGATGCTCCGGGGATCGGTCCTTCTGAGTCTCAGCGGTCGGAGGATGCGGTGCCGGTCGTTCGTCGGGAACGGCGCCGGTGCTCCGCGGAGAACCGCCTTGCCCAGTCTCACCGGGCCGCTGCGGTAGGGGTCCGCGATGATCACCTTGCCCACCCTTGGGTCCCCGAGGAGCCGTTGGGCCAGCCGGTCCGGTGGCCGACCCATGCCGCGCCTCCGGGCGTCGTCCCAGCTCTCCGTGTGGAAGAACGTGAGGATGACATCGGCGGTCACAGCCCGGCCTTCCGCCGCAGGTCCCCGACGAGGTTGCGTCCGTACCTGGAGGACCAGTGGACGGCGACGGCGACCGCGGCCAGCATCCTCTCCCGGTGCGTGAGAGGGGCCTCGGCGACCGCCGTGAGGTGTCCCGTGAACAGGCGCGTCCACACGTCCGTCGGGGGGTCAGCGCCGGGATCGAACCATCGAGCGATCTCCGCGGCTGAGCTGTTGTGCCGCATCGACATCTCCTCGTGGATCCGGCGGCGGAAGAGGGGTTCGGCAACCTCGTGGAAACGGCCACGGAGTGCCAGCTCGGCGAGCAACACGCGGTCTGCATGGGCGAACGGCTGGATCCGTCTCGTGCTCCGCAGGATGTCGGTGCGGGTGACACCGAACACCATGTTGCAGAGGCGAAGGTGCCTGATCAGTTCCCGCATCCGGTCCCTCGGCCGTGCGGCGGAGACGTCGGTCCGTTCGTCGTAGAGGCGGATCGGCTGCCCGCGCTCGTCGATGAGGACAGTCCGGGGATAGACGAGCACGATGTCCGGGTTGTTCGTTGCGACATCGATGCAGCGTTCCAGGTACGTGGGCGCAAGTTCATCGTCATGTGCAGCCCACTTGAAGAAGGTGCCCCGTGCGAGCTCCAGGACGTGGTTGTAGTTCCATGCTGCTCCACGGTTCTCTGGGACGCGGACGAACCGGACGCGAGGATCCCGCCCGCCGGCTTCCGCGCAGATCGACGTCGTCGCATCCCGGGACGCGTTGTCAGAGATCACGAGCTCGAGGTCCTGGAACGTCTGGCCCAGGATGGACCCGATCGCCTGGGCGAGGTACCGCTCACCGTTGTGGACCGGGAGGCCGATGGTCACCGTGGGACGCGTGCTCACACCGTGCTCCTCGTGACTTCCAGCAGACGATGCAGCGACGCGCGAAGGTGGCGACGAGGGTCGACGGACGTTCCCGTCGTCGCCCCCTGCATCCGTCGCGCGAAGAACGCGGCGTCGAGGAGGTGGCGTTGGATCTTGCACCACCGGTACGTCCGCCTTCCGCCAGGGTGATCGGAGCCACCGGGGAACCGACCGAGCGCGACGTCCTCCAATTCCGGACCCGCGTGCTTGAGGAGGGCCGCGAGGTCGGCGTGCGGAAGGCCGTGGCCCGCCCACTCCCAGTCCACCAGCTTCACGTTCCCCGACCCCTGTCGGTCCAGCCAGACGTTCGAGGGGTTCAGATCGCCGTGGACCGGCTGCAGCTCGAACGCATCGTGCGCCATCTCCATGTCGCGCACGTACCTCGTCTCGAACCCGGCCCAATCGGTCATCAGGTCCGCGGTTCCCTCAGGCCACCGTCTCGGATCGAGAGCTGACAACGAGATCCGTGCGTACTCGAGGAGCGAGATGGCGTAGTCCGTGTCGAAGCGGAGGAGCCCCGGATCGTGGGACAGGGCATCGGAGAGGCGGCCGTGGATGACGGGGAGGGCGGCACTCACCGTGAGAAGGTGCTCGTCGTCGGTCGGTCGCGTCCACCCGGGAGCGAGATCCTCGAGGAGGTACCGGTACCGGTGCGGTGCCGCCTCGGTCGCCTCGTAGATCTCCGGCAGGTGCGCCACCAGCGCTCCCTCGCTCCGGTAGACGGTGAGCTCCGGAGGGCCGGGTTCGGCGGGTACGCCTTCGAAGGCGTCACGCTCGGCGGTGGTGGAGACCTTGAGGATCGCCGACCACTCCCGGCCGTCGTGGCACGAAGCGACCATGCGGTACGCGCCCGAGGTCTTCCATCCGGAAAGATGTTCGAAGGACAGTCGATCGATCGCACCCCGCCCGAAACGCGCGTCAGCGAGCTGCTGAGCTGCAGCTCGATCTGTTGCGAGGATCCCGTCCGCTGTCGCCGACCGGACGGACCGGCGCACATCGGTCATCCTCTTCGGTCGCAGCCGGGCGGCCACCAGCCTGCCGAGCTGACGGACGAGCTCAGGTTCGAGTACCAGGATGATGCCGGCGTACACGGCAGCTCCGAAGAGGATGAGTCCCAGGAGCGCGGGAACCGTGGACGTGTCGAGGCCCGACCCCTGAAGAGTGCCGCGTGCGATCGTGACGGCGCCGGCCATCACCGCTGCGCCGGCAGCGATCCTCACGACGGCGCGAACGATCTTGGAGGCGTCCAGTGGGATGCCGGTTCGGTGTGCGGCGAGATGGATGTTGTGGATGAATCCGGCGAAGAAGGTCAGAGATACCGCCCAGGCGACGCCGGTGATCCCCAGCGGCAGCAGCACCAGGGCGAGCGGGATCGAGATGACCGCCTGGAGGGACGCGGTCCGGAGGTTCAGCCCGGGCAGCCCGAGGCCGTTGAAGAGCGGTCCGGTCGTCGCCGAGAGGGGACGGAACAGGCCGACGATCGCGAAGATCCGGAGTGGGCCGATGACCCCCTCCCAGCGTGGTCCGAGCACGACGAGCACGATCTCGGGAGCGAGCACCAACGTCCCGAGTGCCATCGGAACGGTGAGCAACGAGACGGCGCGGAGGGCCTTGAGGAACGCCCTCGCAACGCGGTCGGGGTCCGTCTGCATGGCGGCGAACGAGGGGAACATCACCGAGTTCACGACATGGGTGACGTCGAACAGGGGCAGGTGTGCGATCTTGTAGGCCTGCGAATAGAGACCGAGCCCCGCCGCTCCGATGAACCGGCCGACGATGAGGTCGTCTCCGTTCGTGTACAGCTGACGGACGAGACCGGCCGACATCGAAGGAACGCCGAACCTCAGAAGATCGCGAGCGAGGCCCAGATCCGAGATCCCGGCCTTCCACCAGCCCCGCTCGGGCGACAGCTTCGCCATCGTGACGGTGCGGACGGCGAGCCCCACGAGATGTCCGATGACGAGGCTCCAGACGCCGGCTCCCAGGAGCGCCGCCGAGATCGCACTCACGACCATGGCCACGGATTCGGCGAGGAACGCCGCAGAGCGGCGACCGAACGCCAGGTTCCGCATCAGCAGCGCGTTGGGGATCGCGGCAGCCACCTCGAGCAACAGGAGAAGCGTCATCCAGCCGATCAGTGGCGCGATCTCCGGGTTGCCCAGGAGGCGGGCCAGCGGCGACCTGATTGCGATGACGATGACGGAGAGCACGATCCCCACCGGCATGGTGATCGCGAACGCCATGCAGGCCGCGCGTCGGGGATCCCGCTGGGTCTGAACGACCGCCCCGGCGAGTCCCGCTTGCGAGAAGAGGTTCATTGCGTTGATCACGACGAGCGCGAGACCGAACATCCCGAAGTCCTGCGGGGTGAGGAGGCGCGCAAGCACGACCAGGGAGAGGAGGTTGATCGCCCGAGTCACGAGGGACGTGCCGAAGACGATCAACGACGAACCGAAGGTGCGTTCCTGGAGTCGGCCGGGCTGGATCATCCGGCCACCACGTGGAGGTCGAAGAGCGTCACCGCACACCGATGCGCGAGCACACCGATGGCGCCCGTCGACAGCATGCCGTCAGCCGCGGTATCGATCTGCGGTGCGGGTTCGTTCGTTCCCTGCCACACCGTCAGTCGGTACCGCGAGCGGTCCACCCGCAGGCGGAAGTGGTACTCGGCTCCGGTCCGCATCTGGGGCAACGACCAGGGGAGGTTGGTCGCCGCGGCTGCGCGTGATGCGAGATGTCGCCATCGGGACAGTGTCGCCTCACCGAGGACCAGATCGCCGTTGCGGTCCGGGTAGCTGACCTCTCTGCCGGCACGGAGCCGCAGCCCTCGTCCCTTGTTGCGGTAGTAGGCCAGGCCCGTGGTCCACTCCCGCGGGAGGTCGGTCCCGCCGCCAGACGGGTGTCCTGACCAGCCGAAGACGAGACCGGCGGAGAACCCGTCGCTCAGTCGACGGTCGATCCTGAGGCGGGCGCACGCGTCGAACGGCCGGCCGCTGTCCGGTCTCGCGAGGAGGATGACGCGGTCGTAGCCGGCGTCCTCCTCACGGACCTGCAGACACGAGCGTCCACGCTCCACCCCCAGTTGCCATCGCCCCTCGACGATCTGTCCGACCTCCTCGGGTCGTCGGGCTCCTTCGAGATCGAGCCGGGACCGTGACCAGCCGTCAGCGATCCGCGCGATGCGGAAGGACAGGGAGCGCGAGGTCACGTCGGCATCGGGTGACCGGCAGCGCAGGACGAGCCGGTTCTCCGGCCAGAGCTCCGAGGTGGCGATCGTGTCGATGTTGAAATCACCCGGACGTTCGAGCCTCGACGCGCCCCGATCGGCCCGACGTACGTACACGGGGCGCCACGGGGCGCCGTTCAGTGAGTAGTCCAGTCGTGCTGACGGATCGTGGATGCGCCCCACGACGTTGAAGGTGTCCTGGCCTCCGGCGACGGCGCAGACATCGTCATGGAGGTTCCAGACATCGATGGAGGTCGCGGCATGCTCGTCCCGGTCGATCGCACGGCGGTGCGCCGGATCGTCGGCGACGGTCACCTCGGACAGATCAAACGGCGATGACATCCGCCTGCTCCTCCAGTGCGCTGAGCGCCCCCCGGACCTCATCGAGGTACCTCGGGTTCATCACGATGACCGTCGTGATGCCCGCGCCCCGCAGTCCGTCCGGGGCCATCACCTCCTGGCCTGTTCCCGGTACGAAGCGTCCGTGCTTCCGGGGGTTGATGTCGACCGCGTAGGTCCCGTCCGGTGGGCGGACCGCGTTGAGAAACATGACGCCCTTGGAGCCGATCCCCCAGACCGCGACCGGCCCACGGGTCGCCAGATCGTCGATCAGGTCTCGCCAGCGGGCGACCTCGGCGCGCAGCTGCACCCCGAAGCGGGTCGCGAGCGCGTCGAGTGACGCCGGTTCCGGTCGGTCGTCGGTCGGGTCGCCGTCGGGTGGATCGCCGTCGGGTGGATCGGAGTCTGGTGCCTGCCGGGGGCGGGCGTCGACGGAGAGGTACTGGCCGCCGAAGCTGCGCTCGAGCCTCAGCGTCGTGTACCCACCGGCGGCCAGCGCGGTCCGCAGCGACGTCTCCGTGAAGTACGTGTGGTGTTCGTAGATCAGGTCCCAGACGGCCAGCTCCTCGAGCATGTAGCGACCGTTCGGAACCTCGAGGTACAGCGTCGTTGCCCCGTCGGCCGCCACGCGGCGGAGCTCGACCAGGAACGAGACCGGATCGGGCACGTGCTCGAGGACGTGCCGGCACACGATCAGGTCGGCACGCTGCAGACGGTCGTCGGTCATCTCGGCGGCGACGAACCGGATCCGTTCGCCGGGCGTGACGTCCTCGTGCGAGGGATCCAGGCCCAGCCCCCGGGCGTTGCTGATGCCGCAGAGGAGGGCGAGGAACTCCCCCTTCCCGGAGCCCACCTCCAGGATCGTTCCGCCCCGGAGCGCGTAGGTGTCGGTCAGGCGTTCCGCCAGTCGCGCCGCGAAGCGTTGGAACGTGGGCGAGAAGTGCAGCGAGTTCTCGTACCGCTGGGTGTAGTCGACCAGCGTGGGTTCGAACGCGGTGTTCCACAGCAGGCCGCACCGGTGGCACAGAGCCAGCCGGATCGTGCCACGGGGGGCGCGCAGTGCTTCCTCCGGTGTCGACCACAGCTCGTTGGCCAGGACGGGGACGTCAGCGAGATCCGCCACGGAGACGGGTCTGTCACCGCAGAGAGGACACCCCAACGGCGTCGGCGACGGCGCGGCGACCGTTGTCTGGCGCGGCGATGTCCCCATCCGTCAGACCGCGATGAGTCGGGTGTCGAGACCCATCTCACGTAGCTCACGTCCGATCTCCTCGATGTACACGGGGTTCATGGCGATGACCAACTCCGGCTCCGTTCGTTGAAGTGCCGCAGGTTCGACGACGGGGAGACCCGATCCGGCGAGATAGCGGCCTTGCTTGAAGGGGTTGATGTCGACGGCCTGGTCGATCCACCTGCTCGCCGAACGGCCGTTGCCCGATGAGCCGGTCCGGGACAGACCGGTCAGGTACGCGACGCCCTTCGAGCCGGCACCCCAGATCGCGATCCCGCCGTCCGACCGCGAGACCGGGGCGATCTCGTTCAGGCTCTCGTCCAGTTTGCGTTCGTAGCCGTCCCGGAACGCCTGGGCGGCGCCGGTCACGGTGTCGGGGTGCTCCTCCAGGGGATGCGGCCGGTCGCTCCCTCCCGGGGCGGCCTCGATGACGATGTACTGGTCGTCGAACCCCAGCCACAGTGCCAGGATCTCGAACCCGGACCGGCGGAACAGACGCGCCAGCGACCCCGGACTGAAGTACGAGCAGTGCTCGTAGTACACATCCCAGAAGGCGACCTCTCGGAGCACGCGCAGCACGTCGGGAACCTCGAAGAGCACGACCGTCTCGTGGCGATCGCCGATCGACCGCCGGATCGTCGCGAGGAAGTCGGCCACGTCCGGGATGTGCTCGAGCGTGTGGCGGCACACGATCGCGTCGGCGTCGAGGCCCGCGTAGCGCTCGTCGTAGCGGTCCGCGATCCAGCGGATCGTCGCCCCGACCGGAGCGTCCAGACGGTGGGGGGCGACGGCGGGGTCGATGCCGGTCGCGTCGCCGACGCCGTTGCGGCAGAGCTCCACGAGGAAGTCGCCCTTGCCGCACCCGATCTCGAGGACACGGCGCCCCACGAGGTCGTAGCGGTCCACCCACCGAGCGGCCAGGTCCCTGGCGAAGGTTCGGAACCGGGGCGAGAACGACTGCGTCTCCTCGTACCGCGAGGAGTACTCGATGAGCGCGGGCTCGAGAGCGGCGTTGAAGACGAACCCGCAGCCACGGCACACCCGGAGGTGGATCTCGCCGGTGGGGAAGTCCCGTGCCTCCTCCCGGCTGTCCAGCAGGAGGCAGCTGTTCACCGGCACGTCCGACTGCGTGTGGAACGACGTGGACATCGCAGCGTCGCACGCGGGGCAGACGACGCTCATGCGACCACCTCCAGCTCGGGGATCGGCACGATGAACCGGCCGCCTCGCCGGCGGTACTCGGCCTGCTGTTCCATGATCTCGTCCGCGAAGTTCCAGGCGAGCAGCAGGACCACGTCCGGCTGGTCCTCCAGCAGGTACGACGGGTCGCGGATCGGCAGGTGGACGCCGGGCATGTAGCGGCCCTGCTTGTGGACGTTGCGGTCCACGACGTAGTCGACGAGCTCAGGCCCGATCCCGACGTGGTTCAGCAGGACGGTGCCCTTCGCGGCGGCTCCGTACGCGGCGATCCTGGCTCCGTCCGACCGGAGGTCCTCGAGCAACCGACGGAGCCGGCGTCGGGTGGTCTCGACGCGCGCGGCGAACCCGCGGTAGTAGTCGGCGGACGTCAGGCCGGAGTCCTCCTCGGCAGCGAGGTACGCGTCGACCGTGGGGTGGCGCTCCTTCCGAGGACCGAGCCACCAGCGCAACGTGCCGCCGTGGAGATCCGGGAACGACTCGACCCGGTTGAGCCACAGGCCGTGCCGCCGTGCCAGCCGATCAACGGCCGTGCAGGAGAAGTAGCTGAAGTGCTCGTGGTAGATCGTGTCGAACTCGAGGTTGTCGATGAGCATGCGCACGTAGGGGTTCTCGACGGTGATCACCCCGTCGTCGGCGACGAACATCCGCATCCCGCGGACGAAGCTGTTGAGGTCGGGGACGTGAGCCATGACGTTGTTCGCGATGATCACGCTCGCGCGGAGGTCGGCGTCGACCAGCTCTCGCGCCGTGGCCGTGTCGAAGAACATCTCCAGGGTGGGAACGCCGACGCCCCGTGCGGCTGCTGCCTGGTCGGGAGCGGGGTCCATCCCGAGCACGGGAACCCCGTGCTCCACGAAGTTGCGCAGCAGGTACCCGTCGTTGCTGGCGATCTCGAACACCAGGTCCTGACCACCCAGCGAGCGGGACTCGATCAGGCCCAGTGCGTGGCGACGGGAGTGCTGCAGCAGCGTGTCCGAGAAGGACGAGAAGTAGAGGTAGTTGTCGACGAACAACACCTCGGGTGGCACCTCGTGGAGGATCTGGACGAGGGTGCATCCCGGGCAGAACGCCACATCGAGGGGATAGCGCGCTTCGGGCTCCCCGAGTTCCTCCTCGGTGAGAAGTGCATCCGGGAGGGGCAGCTTGCCGAGCGACAGGAAGACGTCCAGATCCTGGGCACCGCACGAGCGGCAGCGGGCGGTCTCATGCATGCAGAGCCTCCGTCCTCTCCGACGTGCGCCACCGCAACATCTCGTCCAGTCGTCCGCCTTCGATGAGGGCGCGCACCCGCTGGACGCGCTTGAGCGCCGGGCCGAGGAACTGCTCGGGGGTCAGGCCGTGCTCGCGGTAGGCCTCGTACACCTGCTCCGCACCCGCCCGGACGGTCCAGACGGGTTGGAAGGCCGGTAGCCGCTCCACCAGCTTCTCGCAGCTCACCCGGTAGTCCCGGATGTCGGGCCCGGCGTCGGGGTCGAACGCCACCCGGCTGCCGGGAACGACGTCCTGCACGATCTCGGCGACCTCGCGGATCCGGTAGTTCTCCGGGGTTCGGCCGACGTTGAACGACTCGCCGTGGACGAGCTCGCGGGGGGCTTCGAGGACGGCCACGAAGGCCCGCGCGATGTCCTCGATGTGGACGAGCGGGCGCCACGGTGTGCCGTCGCTCTTGAGCAGGACCTCTCCGGTCAGCAGTGCGTACGCCACGAGGTTGTTGATGACCAGATCGCCCCGCAGTCGGGGCGAGAAGCCGTACGCGGTCGCGTTGCGCAGGAAGGTCGGACTGAACCCGTCGTCCGCGAGCTCCGACAGGTCCTGCTCGGACAGGATCTTCGAACGCCCGTAGGGAGTGACGGGGTGGAAGTCGGCGGTCTCGTCCAGGATGTCCCGACCGCCCGCGCCGTACAGGCTGCAGGACGAGGAGAACAGGAACCGGGTTGCCCCGGCGGCCTTGGCGGACCGTGCGAGGTGCATCGTGCCCCGGTGGTTGACGTCGAGCGTGCACGCGGGGTTCAGATCACCGACGGGATCGTTGGAGATCGCGGCGAGGTGGATGACGGCATCGATGCCCGACAGGTCCCCGGCGGTGACGTCCCGGATGTCCATGCGCAGCGCGGGTCCGCGGTATCCCGGCTCCGGCCCCAGGGCGCACCCCTCGTAGAGGTAGCTGTCCAGACCCACGACGGTGTGCCCGCGGTCGAGGAGCATCGGTGTGAGCACGCAACCGATGTACCCGTCGTGCCCCGTGACCAGCACCCGTTGCGGGCGCACCGGCCTCGTGCGGTCGTCGGGTGCGCTCACTCCCACACCTTCCAGGGGGCGTCGCCGCGTGCCCACAGCTCGTTGAGGAGCTTCTTGTCGCGCAACGTGTCCATGCACTGCCAGAACCCGTAGTGCCGGTAGCCCATCAGCTCCCCGTCCTTCGCCAGGCCCTCGAGCGGCTCCCGCTCGAACTGGGTCGCGTCGCCGTCGATGTAGTCGAAGACCTCCGGTTCGAGCACGAAGAACGCGCCGTTGATCCACCCCTCTCCGGTCTGGGGCTTCTCGGAGAACTCGGAGATCCGGTCGTCATGCAGCTCGAGGTGACCGAAGCGCGCCGGTGGACGGACGGCGGTCAGCGTGGCGATCCGACCGTGCGATCGGTGGAAGTCCAGCAGGTCGTGGAGATCGACCGTCGACACCCCGTCACCCCACGTCAGCATGAACGTTCCGGCGTCCCGGAGGTGCGGGGCGAGCCGCTTGATACGCCCCCCGGTCGCCGTGTCCTGACCGGTGTCGATCAGGTTCACCGTCCAGTCCTCCCCCCCGTTGCCGTGTCCGCGTACGCGGCCGCTCCGCAGATCGACCGTGAGGTCGGCGGTCAGCGAGGCGTAGTCCACGAACCACCGCTTGATGTACTCGCCCATGTAGCCCAGGGCGACGTGGAAGTCGGAGAACCCGGCGTTGGCGTAGTACTTCATGATGTGCCACAGGATCGGCCTGCCGCCGATCTCGACCATCGGTTTGGGCCGAGAGTGCGTCTCCTCCTGGAGCCGACTGCCGACACCGCCGGCCAGGATCGCGATGTTCATGCTGCACCTCGTCTCGAGATGACGACGGGGATGGTCCGCAGGAGGATCCGGAGGTCGAGGAGGAGATCACGTCGTCTCGCGTACTCGACGTCGAGATCGAGGGCCTCGCGCATCGTCAGGTGGCTGCGGCCGCTGACCTGCCACAGACCGGTGATCCCGGGCTTGACGTCGAGCCTCGATCGATGCTCCGGCTCGTAGAGCTCGATCTCCCACGGCAGCGCCGGCCGGGGTCCGACCAGCGACATCTCGCCCCGTATGACGTTCCAGACCTGGGGCAGCTCGTCGATGCTGAGCCGGCGGAGCACGCGCCCCACGCGCGTGACGCGCCGGTCGTCCGTGAGCTTGTACAGACCGCCGTTGGTCCGCGGGGCGGTATCGGTGATCAGGTGCTCGACGTACCGGCGGTGCTGCTCGTCGTCCCCCTCACGCATCGTGCGCAGCTTGTACACGGTGAACGGTCTGCCGCCGCGTCCGACCCGGACCTGGCGGAAGATGCCCGGACCCCGGCTGTCGACACGGATGGCGACGATCGCGACGATCAGGAACGGGGCGGTCAGCGTCAGGGTGATGATCCCGAGGATCAGATCCATCGACCGTTTCGCGATCGCATCGGCGGTCCCGGCCCATCGTCGGGTCCGTGCGCCCCTGATCGCCTGCGCCTCGCTCATGACGCCTCCTCCCACGTCCCGCCGGAGCGGCCGGCCATCGCGACCTCGTCCTCCAGTTCCTCCACGGGGCGGACGGCCACAGCCGGCGATCCGTAGGCGACGACGCCGGCGGGGATGTCCCGGGTGACCACGGCCCCCGCGCCGATCAGCGCTCCGGCGCCGATGCGCACGTAGGGGAGGATCGTGGCGTTGGCACCGACCTGCGTACCGGCGTCGATCCGCGGTCCACGCATCCGTTCGGCGGAGCCTGGCACCCCGGGGTACAGGTCGTTCGTGATGGTGACCCCGGGCGCGAGGAACACGTCGTCGCCGAGTTCGGTGAACTGCGCCACGTAGCAGTTGCTGTGGATCTTCACCCGGTCGCCCACCACGCAGCCGTAGTCGACCACCGAGTTGCTCCAGACCGATACCCGGGCGCCGATCCGGTTGTCCTCGCGCACGACGACGTTGTGGCCGGTCTCGAACCCGTCCCCGATCGCGGAGCCGAGGTACAGGACGGTGCCACTGCGCAATCGGGCGTCCGACCCGATCCGGAGCTCCTCGCCGGTCGAGCGCGTCGACACGTACCCGAGGACCACGTCGTCGTCGGCGCGCAACCCTCGGCCCACCGCGATCCTGGTCATCGGACTCCCACCTCCTCCACCGATCGGAGGAGGATGTCGCACACCCGGTCGACGTCGTGGGGCTTCAACCGGGGGTGCATCGGCAAGGAGAGGATGTGTTCGGCCGACCGTTCGACCACGGGGATGTGGCCGTTGCGGTGCGCCGAGAATGCCGGGGTGAGATGGCAGGGGATCGGATAGTGGACCCCCGTCTCGATCCCCTCGCGTTCGAGGAGCATGCGTACGCGGTCCCGGTGGGGGACCTGCACGACGAACAGGTGCGCGACGTGCGCCTCGTCGAAGCGCCACGACACGGGTGCCGCCGGGGTGTCCGTCAGGAGCTTGCGGTAGTGGTCGGCGGACCGGCGACGCCGAGCGTTCCACTCGTCGAGCCACGGGAGCTTGGCGTGGACGATCGCCGCCTGCAGGGCATCGATGCGTCCCGTGGTGCCGATCGAGGCGTGGGTGTGCGGGTGACCTTGCACACGACCGTGATCGGTCAGCTCGCGGATGCTCGCGGCGAGGTCGGGGTCGTCGGTGACCACCGCCCCGGCGTCACCAGCTGCGCCGAGGTTCTTGCTCGGGTAGAAGGAGAAGCACCCGGCGAGACCGAACGCTCCGGCCCGCCTCCCTCGCCAGGTCGCTCCGTGCGCCTGGGCCGCGTCCTCGATCAACGCGATCCCGGCACGGGCAGACAACCGCTGCAGAGCTTCGACGTCAGCGAGCTGCCCGTACAGGTGCACCGCGATGATCGCCCGGGTCGCTCGGCCGACGGCCGCGGCCGCCGCGTCCGGGTCCATCAGGAGGGTCTCCGGGTCGACGTCGACGAAACGCGGTCGGGCACCGACGAATGCCACCGCCTCCGCGGTCGCGACGAAGGTGTTGCCGGGGACGATCACCTCGTCTCCCGGGCCGATGCCGAGGGCGCGCAACGTGAGCTCGAGCGCCGTGGTTCCGCTCGATGTCCCCATCGCGTACCGCGTGCCGCAGTAGGCGGCCCAGGCCTCCTCGAACGCTGCGACCTCCCGGCCGCCGACGAAGCGCTCAGTGGCGAACACCCGTGAGACCGCCCCGGAGATGGCCCGCCCTGCCTCCCCGTCCATCGACATCAGGTTCGTGAACGCGACCGGTGCACCCGTGGACGCCTGCGCGGTCACCGTGGCCCCCCGGGGCCGTGTGAGGCTGCATGGACCTCGGCATCGATCCGGACGCGGCCGCCCTCGCGCAGGGCGCGTTCCGTGGCCTCGAGTGTCGCGACCACCGCCAGGCCCACGTCGCCGTCGGTCCGTGGCCGTTCGCGGTTCGCCACACAGTCCAGGAAGTGGCGGTTCTGGACCTGCAACGGCTCTTCGAAGGGGATGTAGGGGGCGGTGATGCTCCCGTACCGGTAGGTGAGTGGAGGGTCGTGCAGCGCCCCGGGCGGGACCTCGACCCCCTTGTCGAAGATCCGGATCCGCTCGTTGTCGAGCAGATCGTTGTACACGGCCATCTTCTCGCTCCCGACGACGGTGAGTCGACGGACCTTGGAGGGGCTCAACCAACTCACCTGGGCGAGTGCGGTGACCTTCGGGTCGTCGTAGTGGAGCCGCAGGTAGGCGACGTCCTCGCGACCGTCGTGCGCATGCGAGTCACCCCAGGCCTCAACGCTGCGGGGCGAGGACCCCAGGGTGTGGTTCAGGATGGAGACGTCGTGGGGTGCCAGGTCCCAGACGACGTTCACGTCCGGGCGGTACAGACCGAGGTTCAGGCGGGCGCTGTCGACGTAGTAGATCCGGCCGAGCGCGCCGCTGTGGATGATGCTGCGGAGGCGTGTGACGGCAGCGTTGTACTCGAACGTGTGCCCGACCATGAGCACGGCACCCGCTTGCTCCGCGAGGGCGATGAGATCTCGAGCGTCCTCCGAGGATGTGGTCATGGGCTTCTCGACCAGCACGTCCTTCCCGGCCCTGAGCGCCGCGGAGGTGATCCGGTGATGGGTCGACGGCGGCGTCGCCACCACGACGGCATCGAGGTCGTCCAGGACGTCGTCGAGCGAGCCGAACCGGCGCACCGAGGGGAACGATCGCCCGATCGACCGACGGCGTTCCTCGGAAGGGTCGATGACCGTCAGTTCCAGGGAACGGCTCAGCTCCACGAGCACCCGGACGTGCTTCGCCCCCCAGTACCCGCATCCGACGACGCCGATCCGCAGGGTCGGAACGTGGTCCTCCGTGGCGAGATCGAACGAGCCGTAGGGGATGGTGCGTCGGCGGGCAGCGCGTCCGTTCCCGTTCGCGGTACCGGTGGTGCGGTGGAGGGACATGCGGTCCCTTTCTCGGGCTCTCGGCGTGGGCTCTCGGCTTGGTGCCACGTTCGAGCCAGGCGGGAGGGCGGTGTAGTGGCAGATGTCCCGGCGGCCTCGGGCGGCCGCCTGACCTCAGGGCGATCCACCCTCTGCGTTCGACGGGAGATCCGAAGGGCGGGCCGGGACATCGTCGGCAGCGGCAGCGAGACGCCGCATCAGACGCTGGAGGCGCAGTTCGGCCAGGCGCCTCGTGACCGGAAATGGGCTACCGGGGCTCGTGCGCAACTGAAGCCGTAGCGTCAGCTTCGTGCGGTGCTCCGCGAGCTCGGTGAACTCCGCGCTGCCTCCTTCGACCAGGCGGCCCAGTGCCGGTCCGGCCCGCCGCATCAGATCCGCCTCCTCCACCTGGACGGATCGGTCGGTGTGATCCGGTTCCCGGTCGAACACGTGCTCCTCATCGAGGACGATGACCTGTTCCACGCGATCGAGCTGTTCGTCTCGGCTGAGGACCGTCCACAGCTGGAGGGCATGTCGGACGGAGGCCGCGAGCTCCACCGATCTCGTCAGGTGGGTTCCGATCGGTGTTCACCTCCGCGTGCAGAGGTCGCTCGCCATGTTCGAGTGTGCAAGCGTCGGCAGGGGACTGGCATGGCTCTGCGCCCCTTTACTCTGCGCCCCTTTACACGGATGGCCTGTCGGCTCGGATCGCTGCGAAGGCGACCGTCAGGGGCCGAACTCTGCGGCGCCGTTCGGTGGTTCTGGAAGGTCGCCCGCCCGGTAACGGCCCTCGGTTAGCCTCGGTGGCGCAGGGGGTGCGTGCGTGTCTGTTCGGGTCTGGCTCGTTCGGGTCGTCGCGATCGTGTTGGCCGTGGCCCTGGGTGCGTTGACGGTTGCGGCGTTGCTGGCGGGTTTGTTCCCGGGCGCGCTCGGGACCGTGGCTGCGCTGTTGCTGCTGCCGAACGGTCGCCCTCCTCACAAAGCCGCACTGGCGCTGGTGGCTGCCGCCGGGCGGCTCGTGGTGGTGTTCGGGCCGTTGACGTGGTCACCACCCGACCCGGACGCGGTGGGCAGCTTCAATCCGTGGGTTGGCGACAACTGGTTCCGGAGCCCCTTCTGGTGGATCATCGCCGGACTCGTGCTGGTGGCCGGCTTGTCGTGGTACCGGGTGCGCCATCCGGTCGAACGCTCCGTTCCCCGCGCGGCGAGTTCTCGGCGCCGCTGGCGACGTGACGGTTCCGCTCGGCGTTCCATCGGTGAGATGCTGCGCATCGACCGTCGCCTCGTCTTCGGGGAGGATCCGGCCCGGACCGCGGCGTACCTGTTGATCTTCGCCGACGTGGGTGGGCTGATGTACGGCGGCTGGTCGATCTGGATGGCCGTCGCGAACGGAGCGTTGGTCGATCAACCCGCCCTCGCCTGGGGCGGTGCAGCTTGGATGGCCGTGTCGCTGGTCCCGTCGTCGATCGGGTTGCGGCGCCTGGTCCACCAGCGTTCCGGGGCGCTGCTGTTCCTGGGCATCGGTGCGCTGGCAGCCGTTGCCGGCGCACTCATGCACTCTTTCTCCTGGTCGCGCGTCTACCTGGCCTTGACGTGACGCGCGATGGGCCGGGGTCAGTCCGAGGCGACACGTCGATCGGAACCGTCGTCACCGTGAGCGGCGAACACCGCGACCAGCATGAGCCCGAACGCGGGAACGAACAGCACCCCGAGGTTGTCGAACTGGAGGATCAGCACCGCCAGCAGGGCCAGCGCGACCCACCTGCCGATCAGCGCGTAGCGACGCCGACGGGCAGACGCCGCGATCCCCGCGAGCAGCACGACCATCCAGAACGCCGGGATCGTAGCCGTCGCCGCCCAACTCGATGCAGTTGACCGCACGAACGAACCGAAGTCGATGAAGAACACCGCCAGCGCCGCGAACGCGGCCACCAGGGCACCGACCGCGTGACCGCGTCCGCGCATCGTCCTCACCCCCTGGTAGCACCGTTCGTTCGGAGTGGTTGATGTCTGCTGGGGAGATGGAGCGCTTCCTATCCGTGTGACGGAACGTCGACGAGCATCACATCGAGGCCGTCGATACCGGCGAAGTCGTTGGGGTTGCAGGTGTAGACGGTCAGACCGTTGGCGATCGCGATGGCGGCGATCATGGCGGCGTAAGCCCGGGCGGCGGTCTTGCGTCCCGCCCGCCTCAGGGAGGCCGCAACCTGCCCGAAGGCTCGCGCCGCAGCTTCGTCGAACGGCAACGGATCGAAGTCGGCCTCGGCCTGCTGCAGATGAGCCTGCCGTGCTTGGCGCTCCTCAGCGGTCTTCGCGACGAGCGGACCCACGGACAGTTCCGCGAGAGTGATCGTGGAGATCAACGGCTCGTCAGGCAACTGCGAGGGGTCGTCGAGCTCGCGCAGGAGGACGAGCGTGCTCGTGTCGAGCAGCCCGTGAACCGCGGGCGGACCGTCGCTCACAGACCGGCGTCGACGACGGCGTCGACGTCGCGCCGCAGGTCCTCTGGATCGACAGGAGGCAGCCCCCGCCACCGATCCAGTAGCGCGGTGGCCTTGAGCGCCGGTCGACGGACCGGCACCAGTTCGGCGACGGGACGCCCCGATCGGGTGACCGTCAGGTGCTCGCCTCGTTGCACCCGGTCTACGACGTCACCGCCGTGGTTACGTAGATCACGCATGCTCACTTCAGCCATGGAGCGACTGTATCACGCGTGATACATGATGGGTAGACCCCTCGAGGACGGGACGACCCACAAGATCTGGGGAATCCAGCAACCGGGTTCGCGGGATGCCCGTCGTAGTCTCTGACAGCAAGACGTCGATGACGGGGTCGTGGTGCAGTGCCCAGAGTGTGGACACCAGACCGAGGCGGCCCGGTTCTGTGGTCGATGTGGCGCTCTGCTGAGTGCGTCTTCTCCTGATCGCACGGACCCGAACGACGGCGGGCTGGTGCCGACCAGTCGTTCGTGGTGGCTGCTGGCTGTCGCAGGGATCGTCACGGTGGTCCTTGCGGTCGTCGTGGCCGGGGACTGGTCGTTGCCTGATCGTGACGGGGGCGACATCGTTGTGCCGACGGAACCTGGGCCGGATCGTGTGTCCCTTCGACCGGCCGAGCCCTCGTCGGTCGCGGAGTGCGAGGGCTCCGGAGGTTGTGTGGCCTGGTCGTGGCAGACCGACCGGGAAGGGCAGATCGGTGTTCCGACGCTCGCGGACGGTCGAGTGTTCGTCGGGGCGGGTTCGAGCCTGGTCGAGATCGATGCGTTCAGTGGGGAGATCATCACCGAGACCGAACTCCGTGGGAACGTGCAGGTGGCTCCAGCAGTCACGCGGGACGTGGTCGTCGCCGTGGATCGAGTAAGCGTGTACGTAGTCGACAGACCCGAGTCCGAGCACTGGTCGGCGGCTGAGCCGCCCCGGGGACGACCCGTCGATGTCGAAGTCGTGGGTGACCGTGCGATCGTCGGCACGGCCGTGGCTGACGGCACGGGCCGTGTGTTCGGTGTCAGCCTGGATGACGGCAGCACCGAATGGGAGGTACGGCTCGACGCGATCCCTACGCAGTTCGTGGTCGATCGCGATGCCAACCCGCCCGTGCTGTTCGTCGCGGACACCGCGGGGACCGTGACGGCGATCCAGGCTCCTGGTGGCAAGGTCCCTTGGACGGCAGATCACGTCGGGCAGCACCTGACCTGGGTCGATGAGCACGACCTGCTGGTCGTCACTCACGACGAAGGACGCGTCACCGCATTGGACGCCGCCGATGGCAGCTCGCTTTGGCAGCTGCCCCGGACGAGCAGCATCCCGACGGCGTACGTGGCGCGTTGGAATCGGCTGTATCTGATGGGGGTGTCTGCTGCCGATCCGTCGGGTTCGGGGGTGTTCCTGAACATGTTGGATCCGGCGACCGGACAAGGACAGGACCGTGCTCCCGTCGAGCCGCTGCCGGGCAGACCGAACGATGATGCACCTGCACCCGTGGGCGCGGACGCCAACGGGTGGCTGTACCTGTCCACCGGCAACAGCCTGTCGACCGTCCATCCGGTGTCCGGCGAGGTCATCAGCACGGTCCGCGTACCCGACGATCAACGTCTGACGGTGGCCGACATCCCTCCCGGCGACGCCCCGTTCGCACCACTGCCCGCCACGACCGGACAGACGCTGTACGCGATACAGCCGCCACCCGCAGGCGAGGTCCCCCTCGTTGTCCCCGAGACCGACGGCGACCGGTGTCCGAGCTCCCCGGTCGTGGAGCGCCCCTACGGGCACGTGATCACGACCGAGCGAGGGCGAGGAGACCCTGGAGGCTTCGAGCTCAGCATCCCGACGGTGACTCCCGATGCACGATTCGACGGCATCGCCATCTTCGACCGCACCGAACCCGGTGAACCGGTGGTCATTCGGGGTGCTCGCCTCGACGGCGACGACCGGCTTGGTGTGCGGACCTCGCGCACCGACGCCTTCGCCGAGCGCATCACCCTCAACGATCAAGTACGCCGAACCGCGCAGGACATGCCCCCACACTGGGTCGTCGACACCGACTTCCCGACGGCTGGCTGCTGGGGAATCCAGATCGACACCCCCAGACGCACACAGGTCTTCGTCGTTACCGTCCCCGACCAACAGGCCACCGGGGAACCTGACTGATGCCGGCCCCGCCTCCGCCGGACACGCCAGACGACCCATAACGACGGCGGTGCAAAGGGCGGCATACGGCCGGAAGCGGCGGACAGGGACTATCGAGTAGGGGTCCCCTGTAACGCGCTGAGCGATCTGCCTTGTCA
>CAZHZQ010000024.1:0-22748 GCA_964537235.1 uncultured Actinomycetota bacterium
AGCGCGATCTTGCGCTTGTACTTGTTGACGCCCCGCGCGGGCACCGACCCGTTGATCGATGCCTGACACGACATGCCGACCAGTGCGATCTGCTGCAGTCGTTCGTCGTCGGCCTGGGCCATCGCCAGCGGGTTGGCCGAGTACGTGTAACGCGACCCGGCCGTGGCGAGGACGTCCTCCTTGGTCTTCGCGAGGAACGGCTCGGCGTCGAACGGGCCGCGCCCCGCGTCGACGATCGCGGAGGTCAGCGCCCCGTCGATCATCTCGTTCTCGAGACCCCAGATCAGCAGGGTCGAGACCAGGCCGCCGTCCTGGCCGGCCTGGTGGATGCCCTCGTCGGTGGCCCGGGTGAGCAGCAGCGAGCGGGCGACACCGTAGATCTCGTCGGGGCGCCGTTCGCGGCCGAACAGCTCCACGTCGAGCTCGCTCTCCCAGGTACGGAAGCGGGGGCACGCGCGCGTGCAGATGTCGCATCCACGGTCACCGGTGGCGCACTCGTCGAACCCCATCCCCTCCCCGATCTGGACGGGGTAGTAGTCGTCGGTGTAGCCCAACACGTCGATGGGGCAGGCCATCACACAGGCCGCACATCCGGTGCACAGCCCGGTGTCGACGACCTCGTGGTACAACTCACGCCAGTGGTAGTCGCCCACGTGACCTCCTCACGTCCGGTGCGCTCGACACGCCGCGGAGCGTACGGGAGCCGCGGAGGCGGACGCGACCTCAACCCCGGTCGTCGCCAGCTCCGCGACCGCCTGGACGTCCTCGGCCAGACGGCCCAGGACCCCCCGGACGGTGGCACCACGCAGCCGGTTCTTCGTGATGGCGTAGGCCTCCCGGGGCAGGGACGACAGTTCCCGTGCGCTGGTCGTGGCCCGGACCAGGACCTCGCCGGGATCGACGAGCTCGTCCGCGAACCCGACCTCGACCGCGGTCTCGGGGTCGACCACCTTCCCCGGCAGCAGCAGGTCCTCGAGACGGTCCTGGCGCACGTTGTGCCGAGAGAGCTGGATCGCGAAGTCCGGGAGCGGGAACCCGATCTGCGTCTCCGTGAGGCCCCAGCGAAAGTCGCCCGCGGCAGCGACCGTGTGGTCAGCCGCCATCGCCAGCATCGTCCCGGCCGCGATCGCGTGCCCGGTGCAGGCGGCCACGACCGGTCGGGGATGTGCCCAGATCTGCATCACCGTGCGGCCGAACACGTCCAGCAGCTCGCCCATGCCCTCCGGGGTGATGTCGGCGAGCTCCTTGGTGTTGAGCCCGGCGGTGAACACGCCCTCGCGACCGGCGAGGACGACCGCGGAGGCGTCCGCGCAGTCCTCGAAGGCGGCCGCGATCTCGCGGAACGCGTCGGCGTTCAGGGTGTTGAGTTTGCCGTCGTCGAGGGTGAGCGTGGCGATGCCGCCCTCCTCGTCGTGGCGGCTGATGATCCCCATGGGCGTCCCGTCCGTCGCGCAGGACGGCCCAGCCTAGGCGTGCGCTCGGAACCGCACCCTCGACGTACGCTGGCGCCGTGTCCACCGAGCCCGACGAGCCGACCCGCGCGACCGCGCGCCCCAACCCGCCGCTCACCTCCCGTCAACGGTGGACCGCCGTCGGCCTGGCCGGAGCCTGCGTCGTGGGCGCCGGGACGGTCGCGGCGGTGATCGGGGTGTTCACCGGGCGCGGCGCGGATGACGTGGCGTGGTCGGCCCTCGTGTACGGGGGACTGCTCGCGTCGGCCGCCGTGTTCGTCTACCTCGACCGGATCTACGCGCGGCAGTGCCCCCGGTGCGGCGACCGGTTCGAGCGGGGCGCCCGGGACTGCCCGTCGTGCGGCTACGACGTCGACGGGCGTCCCCGGTACCGGTGCCCCGAAGGTCACGACCCGTACCTCGACCCTGGGCTGTGCGACTGCGGGCGACGGCTCCAGGCGGTGGAGCGGCCCCGCGGCGTGCACGCTCAGGTGATGATGACGATCGCGCTCGGGGTGGGGATCCTGGTGTTCCTGATCGCGGTGTGGGCCGTCCTCGCCCTGCTCGGGTGAGCGTCCGCGGTCAGCCGGTCGCGCTGCGCAGGTCCAGTTCGGGGACGTCGTCGAACCCGTCGAGCAGACGCACCCGCACGCCGCAGTCCCGGAGGAAGTCGCGGACGTCGTTCCAGCCGTCGTAGCGACCACCGGACGCGACGACCTCGGCGATCCCGGAGTTGGCGATCAGCTTGGCGCAGCCGAAGCAGGGCGCCCCGGTGCAGTACAGGCTCGCCCCGTCGCGCTCGTGGGGCGCGGAGAACAGCAGCGCGTTGGCCTCGGCGTGGATCGCGATGCAGGAGCCGTAGTCGTGGCCCTGGGGCGCCTCGGACTCGGCTCGCGGGCACGCGCCATCGTCGCAGTGCGCGTGACCGGAGGGCGCCCCGTTGTAGCCGGTCGACACGATGTGCCGGTCGCGGACCACGACCGCACCGTGCTTGCGGCGAGAACAGGTTGCGCGGGTGGACGCGGCGCGCGCCAGATCCAGGAAGTACTCGTCCCAGGACTGGCGACCGGGGTGGCTGACGGACGACGGTTCCCACGACGTGCGCACGGGCAGGCTCCTCCACACACGGTGACCGGGCGGCTGGCGTGTCCCGTGGGAAGCGCGAGACCGGGGGAAAGCCGGCAGCTCGACGAGACAGCAGGGAGACTAGCAACCGCCTGGGACGCGACGGGGCGGTCCCGGAGATCCCGAGCGAGCGGAGGCAGACCGGTGATCCGGTGGTGACGAGGACGCGGCGGATCCCGCTCGTGGCGCTCCTGGCCGCCCAGGCGGTGTCGGTCACCGGCAACCGGATCGCGCTCCTGGCGATCCCGTGGTTCGTGCTGCAGACCACCGGCGATGCCGCCCTCACCGGCGTTGCCGCGGCGATGAACACGATCCCCGCCGTCGTCGCGGGGCTTCTGGCCGGCCCGTTGATCGAACGGGCCGGGTTCCGAACCACCAGCGTCACCGCCGACGTGGCCAGCGGGGTGACGATCGCGGCGATCCCGGCGCTGCACCTGGCCGACGCGCTCAGCTACCCGCTGCTGCTGGGACTGGTGTTCCTCGGGGCGCTGCTGGACGCACCGGGGGAGACCGCCCGGCGATCGTTGCTACCCGATCTCGCCGACCACGCGGGGATCAGCATCGACCGGGCCACCAGCCTGCACGAGACGATCTTCCGGACCACCCAGCTGATCGGGGCGCCGCTGGGTGGCGTCCTGATCGCGACGATCGGCGCGCCCGAGGCGCTGGCGGTGGACTCTCTGACCTTCCTGATCTCCGCCCTCCTGGTGGGGCTCGTGGCGCGCACCCCGCAGCCGGTCGTGACCGAGCGCGCTGGCACCGCCGGCTACCTCCGGGACGTGGTGGCCGGCTGGCGGTTCCTGCTGCGCCACCCGCTCCTGCGGTCGATCGTGGTGGTGTTCGTCGGGGCGAACGCGCTCGAGAACGGGCTCGTCCACGTCCTGCTGCCCGTCCTCGCCGATCGGGTGTACGGCCAGCCCGTCGTGCTGGGCCTGATGGTCGGCGCGATAGGTGGTGGCGCGCTCGTCGGCGTGGCGCTGTACGCGACGCTCGCCGACCGCTACCCCCGGCGCACGCTGCTGGTCCCGGCCCTCGTCCTCGCAGGGGCCCCCAAGTTCGTCCTCCTGGCTCTCAGCCCCCCGGCCACGGTCGCGGTCGTCGGCATGCTCGTGTTCGCGGTCGCCATGGGCCCGGTCAACCCGATCTCCGGAGCGATCCAGTACGAGCTGATCCCGCGGGACATGCGTGGCCGGGTCTTCGGTCTGTTCGCGGTGGCCTTCATCGGCGCCGCCGCGGTCGGGGCGCTCGGGGCGGGAGTGCTCGCCGGAGCCATCGGGTTGCGTGCCACGCTGCTCACCGGCGCGGCCCTGTACACGGCCATCACCCTGATCCCGGTGTTCGACCCCCGGTGGCAGGACCTCGAGGATCTCTCACCGGAACCGGGGACGGTCCGAGGCTAGAGGTTGCCGCGTTTGGCCTGTGCGCGCTCGATCGCCTCGAACAGGGCCTTGAAGTTGCCGACCCCGAAGCCCTTGGCGCCGTGGCGCTGGATGATCTCGTAGAAGACCGTGGGACGGTCCTGCACGGGCTCGGTGAAGATCTGCAGGAGGTAGCCCTCGTCGTCGCGGTCCACCAGGATCCCGAGCTCCTGCAGGTCGTCCCAGGACTCGTCGACCTCGCCCACCCGGTCCTTGGCGGCGGTGTAGTAGGTGTCGGGTACCTCCAGGAAGCTCACGCCGTTGGCACGGAGCTGGCCGACCGCGGCGATGATGTCCGGCGTGGAGATCGCGATGTGCTGGACGCCCGGTCCCCTGTAGTACTCCAGGTACTCCTCGATCTGCGACTTCTTCTTGCCCGCGGCGGGCTCGTTGATCGGCAGCTTGATGCGGCCGACCCCGTCCCACAGGACCTTGGACATCAACGCCGTGTACTCGGTCGAGATCTCCTCGTCCGAGAAGTGGCGGAACTCCTTGAACCCGAGGATGTCCGCGTAGAACTGCGCCCACGCGTCCATCTCGCCGAGCGGGACGTTGCACACGACGTGGTCGACGCCGGACAGCCCGACGGGCCGCGCCAGGTCGTCGCCGACCGGCTCGTACCCAGGGAGGTACAGGCCGCTGTAGTCGCTGCGCTGGACGAACGAGTGGATCGTCTCGCCGTAGGCCTCGATCGCGCCGATCACGATCTTGCCGTGCTCGTCCTCGAGCACCTCCGGTTCGCGGTGCACGGTCGCGCCGCGCTCGACCGCGAGGCGCAGGGCCTCCTCGGCATCCGGCACCCGGAAGGCGACGTCGTGCACCCCGTCGCCGTGCCGCGACTGGTGCTCGTTGATCGGGTCGTCGGGATCCATGGCCGACGTCAGCACGAAGCGCACGGCGCGCTGCTGCAACACGTAGGAGGCGCGGTCGCGCACCCCGGTCTCGGGGCCGGCGTAGCCGACGAGCTCGAAGCCGAACGCCGTGCGGTAGTAGTGGGCCGCCTGCTTGGCGTTGCCGACCCAGAACTCGATCGCGTCGTAACCCTCGACCGGGAAGTCCTCGCGGGTCTCGGCTGCGTCCCGTACGTGGTCGATCGTGCTCACGTCACACCTTCCGCTCGCCGTGACCTCCATGATTGCAGAGGACGTGCGCTCGGGCAGGACGTCCGTGCGGTGACCGAACACCTCGCGTCGGGGTCAGCGGATCACCGGGTCATCGGGCCAGCGGATCACCGGGTCATCGGGCCAGCGGATCACCGGATCGAGACGATCGTCGCACCCTCGTCGACGCGGTCGTACAGGTGCACGACGTCGCCGTTGGACAGCCGGACGCACCCGTGCGACGCGTCGGTGCCCAGCGAGTCCACCGCCGCGGTCCCGTGGAAGCGGATCGCCCCCGGAGCCGACCAGTTCAGCGCCCGGACCCCCAACGGGTTGTTTGGACCGGGACCGATGCGCGCGGGCATCGTGCTGCCCCAGCCGGACGGGTCGGGGTTCACCCAGGTGGGCATGTGGCGCTTGAGGGTGACCTCGTAGGTCCCGGTGGGGGTCGGGTAGTTGTTGGTGCCCGTCGCCACCAGGTAGCTGTGGGCGAGCTCGCCGTCGACGTAGAGATCCAACCGGTGGTCGCGCTGGCGGAGGAACAGCACCTGGCGGAACGCCGCGGCCCGGACCTCCGGTTCGATCGGTTGCACCGCGACGTGGACCTCGCTCGGACCCTCGGGGGCGCGCAACGCCCCGAGCAGGGCATCCGTGGTCTCGTTGGGCAGGACCCGGCGTCCGTCCCGGTCCTGGTCGATCCAGATCCGCTGCCGGTCGTGGTGGAGGGTCGCGTCGACCGCGGGGCGGTCGATCGTGGCGGCGATCTCGCGGACCATGGCGGCGACCGGCCGGCGTGTCTGGTCGACGGTCACCTCCGTGGTGTGCGGGATCTTCCCGTCCCGCCACCGGACACCGCTCAGGGTGGTCCAGGTCGTCGCGGCGGACGTGGCCAGCGCCTCGTCGACCACCTCCTCCACGTCGGTCGTGGCCCCCAGCTCGCGCAGGCTGGCGTCCCAGGTCACCCGGTCCCAGCGGAGGGTCACCCGGCGGTCCAGACGTGGTGCCAGCGCCGCCTCGACCGCGGCGATCGCCTGGGTGCGCGTCATGCCGGACACGTCCACGCCGGCCACCGTCGCGCCGGGCAGGATCCGCCCCTCGTAGCGCTGCTCGAACCGGTACAGGTCGTAGGCGAACGCGTTGCCCGCCAACAGGAGCAGGATGGCGAGGGCGAGACCGATCCGCAGTGGCCAGCGTGAGCGGCTCCCGCGCCCGCGGGCGGGCTTCGCGACGAACGTCACCGCGCGGTCCGGTGACCGCTGTTCGTTGATCGGTCCCATCGCGCCTCCCCGTGCCCCCGGGTCCTCCGCCTAGTCCGTCTCGTCCGTCCGACGTGCAGCCGACGCTTCCGGTTGCATCACACGTCCCCATCCGCCGGCGGTATGACCCCCGGCGGCAGGTCCGACCGGCCCTCGAGAGGCGACAGCTCGAACTCCTCCTCGCCGATGCGCAGGAACTCGACCGGCTCGTCGTTCTCGAGGTGCTCCTCGACGATCCGTGGGACGTCCTGGACGGTCACCCCGCCGTACCAGACGTCGTCCGGGGCGACGTAGACGGTCGGCCCGACCATGCACGGCTCCATGCATCCGGTGAAGGTGACCTTCACGTCGACCAGCCCGCGCTGGCCGGTCACCTCGCGGAACGCGTAGAACACGTCACCTCCGCCCCGCTGCACACACGAGCCCCGCGGATGACCGTCGGGGCGTTCGTTGATGCACACGAAGACGAACTTGCGTGGCATACCGGCGCGTGCCACCTGGTTCCCTCCCATGGTCCACCACGGACGGTAGTGGACCGGTCACCCGGCCGTCCGGTCATCCGGCCGGTCCGTCCGATCGACATCCTGGGAGGGAAGGAGGACCACATGGAGGAAGCGATCCGGACGATCCTGGGGTACACCCGGCGCATCGCCGTCGTCGGGCTCTCGCCGAAACGGCACCGGGCCAGCCACGGGGTGGCAGCGGCGCTGAAGGCGCAGGGTTACGAGGTGATACCGGTCAACCCCAACGCCGAGGAGGTCCTGGGGGAGACGGCCTACGACTCGCTGGCCGACGTGCCCGGCGAGATCGACCTCGTCGACGTGTTCCGCCGCGAGGAGCACCTCCCCGACGTGACCCGTCAGGCGGCGGAGGTCGGGGCGCGCGGGGTCTGGTACCAGCTCGGGCTGCGCTCCGAGGAGGGGGCGCGGATCGCCGCGGACGCCGGCCTCGACCTCGTGCAGGACCGCTGCCTCAAGGTGGAGGTGGCCAAGCTTGAACATGGCATGAGTCTCCCGCCACCACGTGACGAGGATCAGGAGTAGCCGACCCCGCTGGTGATGATTCTCGGGTCCGCGCAGCGGTGGGCGTTGACCCTCGGTTAGTCCGTGGTGCCGTGCGAGGGTCCTTCCCACGTCAGCTGTCCGGCTGCCGGTCGAGGCCAGTCGTCGTACTCTCCGCCCCGCTTCCAGCCGGTTCTGAAGATCGGCCGATGATGACGACAACCCCCGTTGCCAGGAAGACTCGGTCGTACGACCTTCCGGTGATTTCGGTCAGGACGCCGTGTTCCTCGAGTCGAGAGATGGCCGCATTCGCAGCGGGATAGGTAACCCCGTACATGTCCGACGCTCGGGTCGGTGTCACCGCCGGATGAGCAACGAGGTCTTCGGCGATTTCAAGCGCAACGCCCTTCACACGCTGGTCACGCAGTTCGGCCACGGTGCGGTCCCTCCAATCGAGGAGGTCGCGCACCTGCTGAAGCGCCTCCTCGGCCTGACGGCGTAGTCCCGTTGCGAAGAACCGAATCCACGGGTCGAAGTCACCCGTCCGACTGACGCGTCGGAGGTGCTCCGTGTACTCGGTTCGTCGCGCCTCGAAGTAGGGGGAGATCGTCATGAAATGGTGGCTCAACGCCCCGCGGTCGATCAATTGCAGGATCGCTATGAGTCGACCCATTCGGCCGTTTCCGTCCGTGTAGGGGTGAAGTGTTTCGAACTGGTAATGACCGGCCGCGACTCGGACCAGCAAGGGCACGTCGTCTTCACGGTGAATCCAATTTTCCCACTGTGACAGGCCTTTCAGTAACACGTCACCGGGGGGCGGTGGCACGAAATAGGCGTCCGTGATCTTGCATTGATGAGGCCCGATCCAGTTTTGCCTCTCCCTGACGTTTCCGGACTCGCAGGAGTCCCCTCGCGTGCCGCGCATCAGGACTGCGTGAAGTTCATTTACGAGGTTCACGCTGATTGGGCGTCGTCCGAGGAGTTCGATCCCGCGTTCGGCTGCGCGGACGTAGTTGACAACCTCACCGACGGGGCCCGCCGGCTTCTGATCATCCAATGCCTCCGCCCCGAGCACGTCTGCGAGTTCGGCGTAGGTGCCTTCAAGGGCAGATGTGCTTACGGCCTCCCGGCGAATGGTGGGGCGCACAAGTAGAAGGGGGTTCGGAAGCTGGCCGCCTGCGCCATCCAGCCGACCTATTGCGAGATCGGCCTCCGAAACTGCCTTTCTGGTTACGGGCGTTAGCTCGAAGGCGGGCGGCAGGGGCTTGGGGACGTAGGCGAAGTGGTCGTACTGCTGCCCCCGGTCGACGAGGCGTATCGGCACTAGATCGCCGATTGGGCTCTCTTGGAACGCATCTACGTCCACGTTATTAACTTTCCGCCGTGTTCCTTGAAAAGTGCGCCGGCCTTGTAAAGCGCGCTTACCGTCGCCTGTCCAAATTAAGGTAACAGGCGTGAAAGTTTAAATCCATCGATGGAATTCAAAGCCTCTGGGCTGCTCTCCTGGGACCCAGTTCAGTACGTCGTGGCACGCCCTGGAGCACGACATGCCCCTGCCGCCGTCGGCGGGCTGAACGGGACTACTCGAGCCCGCGGATCGCGATCTCGGGATCGCGCCACCCCAGCAGCGCCTCGGTCATGCTAACGGCCTGCACGGTCCGGGCGACCTCGTGGACCCGGACGATGCGCGCCCCGCGCGTGATCGCGAACACCGCCGCGGCGATGCTGCCGTCGACGCGTCCGTCGATCGGGGCAGCCAGCGTCTCGCCGATGAAGTCCTTGTTGGACAGCGCGACGAGCACCGGGTAGCCGAGATCGACCAGGTCGGGCAGCCGTCTGGTCAGTTCCAGCGAGTGGTAGGTCGTCTTCTGGAAGTCGTGACCGGGATCGACGACGATCCGTTCCCGGTCGATGCCGGCCTCGACCGCACGTTGGGCCAGGTCGCGGCAGTGGCGGACCACCGCAGCGGTGACGTCGGGCTGGTAGCCGCGGCGGAAGGGCCGGGTGCGCGGGCGGCCGCCGTGGTGCATCGCCACGTAGCCCCCGTCGTGACGGGCGACGGTGGCGAGCATGTCCGGGTCGTGACCGCCCGTGACGTCGTTGATCACGTCCGCGCCGGCCTCGAGCGCCGCGTCGGCCACCCGGGCGCGGAACGTGTCGACCGAGACGACGGTGTCCGCGTGCTCGCGCAGCGCGTCGACCAGGGGAACGATCCGTTCGAGTTCCTCGTCGACGGTGACCTCCGGACCCGGACCGCCCTTGACGCCTCCCAGGTCGACGATGTCGGCCCCCTCCGCCACGAGCTCGAGCGCACGGGCCAGCGCGCCGTCGAACCCCGCCGTGGCGCCCCGGTCGTAGAAGGAGTCGGGAGTGACGTTCACGATGCCCATGACGAGCACACGACGCGAGAGATCGAACGCGTGACGTCGCAGCGCCAGCCGTGGTCCGTCCGTGCCGGTCATCCCCACCTCCGGACCGGACGGTACTGGGGCGCGGTCACGTGGCTAGCCTCCCCGCGGGAGGTGGTCGATGACGATGTGGCTGATCGCCAGCGCGCTCGCGCTGACCGGCTTGGTCGTCACGCTCTACGCGCTGTTCACCCAGGGGCGCAGCGGGCGGCGCCGCGGCCCCGAGGAGCCGGACTGGCTGATCCCCTCGCCGGTCGAGGTGCGTCGGGTGCGGTTCCCCCTCGCCTGGCGCGGGTACGACCCGGCCCATGTGGACGTCTACATCGACGCGCTCGCGGCGGCCTACGAGGAGCTGTACTCCACCGCCGGCCCGACGGTCGTCGCCAGGGCCAGGGAGCGGCTGGCGTTGCGGCTCGGCCACACGTCCGAGCCCGCCTCCGAGCCCGCCTCCGAACCCGGTTCAGGGTCAACCGCCGAACACCGGGAGAACGCCGGGGAGCAGTGCGTCGACGGCAGTGTCGACGGGACGGGCGACGTCAGCTGAGGAACTCGAGGATCGCGGCGGCGACCGTCTCGGGCTCCTCGACCGGTGACCAGTGTCCGACCTGCGGCAGGACCCGCAGGCGACTGACCGGGATGTCGCGCTTGAGCTCCTCCGACATCGCCAGGGGCGTCGAACGGTCGTGCGAGCCGACGAGCAGCAGGGTCGGGTGTCCGATCTCGTTGCGGTCGATGTGCGGCGTCTCGGCCAGGGCCCGGCAGGCCTTCGCGTACTCCGCGGGGTCGTTGCGGACGTACACGTCGCGCAGCAGCCCGACCGCCCCGGCGTGGACCGCGTGCGACTGGGGCGAGACCGCCCCGTCGAGCCACACGTCCACGACGGCGTCCATGCCGTCCTCCTCGACCACGTCCGCGCGCTTGCGGTAGGCGTCGGCCTGCGGCGGCTGGAAGTACGAGATGCCGCCGAGCAGCACCAGTTCGTCGATCAGGTCCGGCTCGGTGGTCGCCAGGTACTGGGCGATCAGCGACCCCAGCGAGTGCCCGACCAGGCGGATGCCCGGCAGTTCCAGGTGCCGGATCAGGCCGGAGACGTCCGACGCCCACTCCTTGATCGACAGGTTGCCGCCGCTGGAGCGTCCGTGACCGCGCAGGTCCGGAGCCACCACGTGGTGGTGCTGCTTCATGGCCTGCATGACGCCGTGCCAGATGCTGCCCGTGCCCCCCAGCCCGTGCAGGAGGACCACCGGAGGACCCTCGCCGTAGCTGGTGTAGTGGATCCTCTGACCGTCGATCTCGGCGAACATGGTCTGCACCTTCGGAGGTTTCGGGGTCCCGGACGTGAGACCAGGCACGGAGGTTGCGAGTCCTGGGTGGAACCGGGAGGCTGGACGGCCGAGCCTACCAACGGGACGCGGCAGCACGCGTTCCGGGGAGACCACCGTGCGCGTCGAGGTCAGCCGCTACGTCTTCGCGCCGCCGCATGTCGTCTGGGCGGTGCTGACGGACTGGGAGCGACAGGCCGACTGGATGGTCGACGCGCGTTCCGTCACCGTCACCTCGGAGCACCGTGAGGGCCCCGGCGTGACGGTCCGGTGCCCCACGAACGTGCTGGGGGTGACGGTCGACGACGAGATGCGGGTCACCGAGTGGGTCGAAGGTGAACGCCTGACCGTCGAGCACCTCGGCTCCCTGATCACCGGGTCGGGGACATTCGAGCTCGCACCGACGCCGGTGGGGACGCGGATCGTGTGGTCGGAGCAGATCGACCCGCCGCTGGGACCGGTCGGGGAGCTCGGGGCGCAGCTCGTCGTCAAGCCGTACGTCGAGCGGCTGTTCTCGCGCAGCCTCGGGAACCTGAAGCAGCTGTGCGAGCGTGAGGCGCGCAGGGATCGGACCACCAGTGCGAGCGAGTGACACCGCCCGGTTCCGCCGGTTCTGGGAGGACGAGCAGCAGGCCGCGCACCTGTACCGGGCCCTGGCCGACACGGTCGAGGGCGAGCGCCGCGAGGTCTTCCTCGCGCTCGCCGAGACGGAGGTCCGTCACGCCGAGCACTGGGCGGACCTGCTGCGCGAGGAGGGCGTCGACGACCTGGAGGTCCCCGCCCCGTCGGTGCGGACCCGCGGCCTGGCCGCGATGGCCCGCCGGTTCGGTGTGGACGCGGTGTTGCCGACGGTGATCCGCGCGGAAGCGGCCGATGCCGACAAGTACCGCGGGATCTCGGCCGCGCCCGACTCCATGGCCGAGGAGGAGATGGCCCACGGCCGTGCGCTGGCGGCGATCGGCGGCGTGGATCGCGCCGGGGCGCGCATCGCGACCTCCGAGGGACGCCACCGCACGGGCGCCGGGGGCGCGTTGCGGGCGGCCGTGTTCGGCGTGAACGACGGGCTGGTGTCCAACTTCTCGCTGGTCATGGGCGTCGCTGGTGGCGTGTCCGACACCGGCGTCGTGGTCCTGGCGGGGATCGCCGGGCTGTTCGCCGGGGCGTTCTCGATGGCGGCGGGGGAGTGGATCTCGGTGCGGTCGCAGAGCGAGCTGTACGAGCGCGAGATCGAGGTCGAGGCCGAGGAGCTGCGGCGGTTCCCCGAGGAGGAGCGTGAGGAGCTCGAGCTGATCTACCGGGCCAAGGGCGTGCCGCGCCGGGAGGCCGCGGCGCTGGCCGAACGCATCATGTCCGACCCCGACACGGCGCTGGACACGCTCGCGCGGGAGGAGCTGGGCATCGACCCCTCCGATCTGGCCTCGCCCTGGGTGGCGGCCGGGTCGTCGTTCGTGGCCTTCGCGTTGGGGGCGTTGGTCCCGCTGCTCCCGTTCCTCATGGCCGCGGGGACCGCGTCGCTGTTGGCCGCCGCGGTCATCAGCGGGCTCGCCCTGTTCGGCGTCGGCGCCTCACTGTCGATCTTCACCGGGCGGGGCGCCCTGCGGTCCGGCATCCGCATGACGCTGATCGGCGGTCTGGCCGCCGCGGCCACCTACGGCATCGGCAGCCTCGTCGGTGTCGCGGTGACGTGATGCGGGACCGTGGTCGACCGGCGGTCCAGCGGTGTCAGTAGACCCCGCCGAGCTTGCGGTGGTCCCAGGACGTGACGTCCGCGACGTCGACGAACACGGCCACGCGTTTCGCGGCCTGCTCGCGCAGCCCGTCCCGGATCGCGTCGGTGACCTCCAGATCCTGGTAACGGCGCAGGACCGCTTCCCCGACCTCCAGGACCTCTTCGTCGTCCTCGACGACTCGTCCCGTGCCCACCAGCTCGACGCCCCGCAGCTCCTCGTACCGGTCGCCGTCCTCCACGAGGCAGGTGATGCGCGGGTCACGGCGCAGGTTGACCGCCTTCTGGCTCCTGCCGTAGGTCCAGAACGCGAGCCGGCCGTCCGCGAACCCCGCGCCGTCGACGAACGCGTACCACATCGCCACCAGGTGGGGGTGGCCCGTCGGGCCGAGCGTGGCGACCGCCATGTTGTGTCGGCCGTCGAGGAAGGTCGCGACCTCGTGGTCGCTCATCCGGATCTGCTCGCGACGCGACGGCATGGGGGCCTCCGGGGGGCTTCACGTGGCTCCACCTCCGCGTTACGGTGGGTTCGGAGGTGGTGCCATGCGACGCTATCTCGTGGTTGCGAACCAGACGCTCGGCGGCGAGCACCTGATGGAAGAGTTGCGCGATCTCGCCTCGGAGGGGCAATGCCGGTTCCATGTCGTCGTGCCGGCCACCCCGCCCCAGGAGCAGTGGGTCCACACCGAGGGTGAGGCGATCGCTGTCGCCGAGGATCGGCTCGAGCGCGCGCTCGCCCGCTTCGGGGAGCTGGATGGCGAGGTGGCGGGCGAGGTCGGGGCGGAGCGGCCGCTCGACGCGATCCGCGACGCGGTCCGCCACGACGACTACGACGGGATCGTCCTGTCGACGCTGCCCGCGGGGATCTCGCGGTGGCTCGGGATGGACCTGCCGCACCGGGTCGAGCGGACGTTCGACCTGCCGGTCACCCACGTCGTGGCCGAGGCCCAACCGGCCGGCTGAACTGCCCCCGGGGCCGGTCTGAGCGGCGTCCGGGCCTTCAGCCGAGCGGCTTGAAGGCCTCGAACGGCTGGCGGCAGTCGCGGCAGTAGTGGATCGCCCGGCACGGGGTCGGCCCGAAGGCGCTGTCGCGCTCGGTCTGCGTCGAGCCGCAGTAGGGGCAGGGGCGCGGTTCCGGTTCCGCGGCGCTCGTGTCGAGCGGCAGCACGTCGCGGTCCTCGAGGTCGTCCAGGGCCGGGGACCGGATCGGTCCGCCCGGCGGGGTGATGCCGAACTCCCGCAGGCGCTCGCGCCCCTCGGCATCGATGCGGTCGGGGGTCCACGGCGGATCGAAGCGGAAACGGACGGTCACCGCGGTGACGCCGTCGACCGCGCCGACCGCGGCCTCGACGTCCTCCTGGATCATGTCCGTCGCCGGGCAGCCGGCGAACGTCGGCAGCAGTTCGATCTCGACGTGCCCGTCGTCACGGACGACCAGGTCGTGCAGCATCCCCAGATGGCCGACGTTGACCGGCGGCAGTTCGGGGTCCGGCACGGACTCGACGGCCGTCCGGACCGCCTCGACGTCCGGGGCGTCGGTCGGCGTGGTGCGCGTGGCGGGGGTCACCAGGTGGCCCCCGGGTGTGCCCGGTAGAGCTGGGTCATCTCGGACCAGACGTCCTCGGTGAAGTCCTCGGTGTGGTGCCCGTGGCGACCGCCCGGTTCCTCGAACAGATCGACCGGGACCTCCCACCCGCCGTCGGCCAGCGTGACGGGCGCCATCACGTGGCCCAGGTCGGCCTCGATCAGCTTCGCGCCGACCTCGTCCACCCACTCGACCAGGAGCTGCGAGGTCGGGGTCGGCAGCACGCCGGCATCGACCACCTCGTCCTCGCCGGGGGTCGGTTCGAACAGCCAGAGCGCCTCGGGGAAGGCCTGGCGGAACCCCTCCTCGATGCGGGTGCGGGACCCGTCGCCACCACGGACGCAGCGCCAGAACCAGGTGTCGGCGTGCTCCAGGTGGTAGCGCTCCTCGTGGAGCAGTTTGCGGGCGATCGCGGCGATCTCGGGGTCCGACGAGTCGGTCAGCGCTGCCAGTCGGATCGCGTCGGCGTGGTCGTACAGGAGGTGCCGGGCCAGGGTGAACGCGAAGTCCCGGGGCGGGCGCTCGCACAGGACCGCGTGACGGTACTGGTCGGGATCGCGCCCCAGGCCCAGCAGGTCGATCGCCGCCCGGTCACCGCCGCTGCCGGTCTGCGCGGCAGTGGCCGTGACGACCAGCTGGTACCAGACGTCCGCGTGGTTGATCTCGTCCTGGGCGATGCCGGAGAACGCGATGTCCTCTTCCAGCGACGGGGCGACCCCGGTCCAGTGCGACGCCCGGTGCCCGGACACGAGCTCGTCGTCCGCGATCGCCAGCACGAACGCGGTGCGCGGGTCGTCCAGATCGACGCCGAGGTCGGGGAGGTCGGGGAGGTCGGGGGCCTGCTTCATCAGCCGCTCCCCGGCGTCGTGCGTTCCTGGAGCTCGCCGCGGCCGCGGGCGCGTGCCGCCTCGCGGGCCGTCTCGCGCTTCTCGCGGAAGCCCGAGTAGCCCTCCTGGCGGCGGTAGGACTGATCGACGGTGTGCTCGAGCAGCTCGTGCTCGGACAGCAGGTGCAGGTCCTCCTGGCGGACCACCGCGAAGTCGACCCCCTCGCCGTGACGGAAGTGGGTCTCGCGCGTGAGCAGCAGCGCGGTCTCGGGGTCCGGGGCGTGCACCGCCCCGACGTGCGACAGCGCGTCGTCCCACTTGCGGCGGCCGAAGATCTCGTAGACCGGCATCGTGGATCAGCTCCTCTCAGGCCGGGTACTCATGCGGCGGCGGAGGTCGGGGCGGGGTCGCCGGTCACGATCCGGCGGACCCACTCGTGGTGGTCGCGCATCCACCGGCGCCACGACCGGCGGACGTCGGTCATCGGGCCGTCGCCCCGGATGATCCGGTCCATCTCCTCCCAGTCGGGCTCGGTGTAGTGCCAGACCTTCTCGTCGGGGTCGTACTCGAGGTCCGGGTCGGGCACCTCGATGCCCATGTCCCACAGCTTGGGGACGTACTGGGTGAAGAACTCCTGGCGGGACTCCTCGTTGGTGCGGGTCTTGATGCCCCACTGCAGGGCGATGTCCTTCTCGGCCGGGGTGTCGTGTCCGAAGAAGTGCATGCACGGCTCCCACCACCGGTTCACGGCCTCCTGCAGCATCTCGAACTGCTCCTGGCTCCCCGATGCGAGGGCGAGTGTGATGTCCTCGCCGTGACGGAAGTGCAGGGACTCCTCGGCGACGACCCGGCGCATGATCCGCAGGTAGGTCGCGTACGAGGTGTCGAGCAGCGCCCGCTGGGTGACGATCGCCGCGCCGTCGACCAGGAACCCGATCACCGCGACGTCGCCCCACGTGTAGGTCGGGTAGTGGAAGACGTTGTGGAACTTCGTGCGGCCCTCGATCAGGTCCTCCGCCATCTGCTCGCGCGTCTTGAGGCCGAGATCCTCGGCGGCGCGGTAGATCAGCTGGGCGTGGCCCACCTCGTCCTGCACCTTGGCGGCCAGCGACCGCTTGCGGCGCAGGGTCGGGGCGCGGGCGATCCACTCGCGTTCGGGCAGGGCGCCCATCAGCTCGCTGTTGGCGTGCATCTCGATGAACTTGAAGGCGACCTTGCGGTACTGGTCCGGCATCCAGTCGGTCGGCTCGACCTTCTGGCCGGCCTCGATCCGCTCCCGGAACTCCTCGGTCCGGTGCTGCTCACCGGGGCGCTGACCACGCCGCGCGATCGCCCGACCCGCGGCCGGTTCGAGGTTCGAGGTCGGGTGGGGCGGGGCGGCGCTGTCCGGATCGGCGGACGTGACGATGTCGTCCCAGGCGTCCCAGGCCGGTCCCTCGTAGGCCTCGTAGAGGTCGAGGAACAGCTGGGCCGCGCGGTCGCCGAGCCAGTCGTCGGGGGTGAGCTCGGGCGGCAGGCCCGGGTCGTCGAACAGGAACTTGCGCCACTCGTGGACCAGGGTCAGCCGGCGGGCCAGCGCCGCGCGGTCGTCGAGGTCGCCCGACCGTGCGGTCTCGCCGCTTCCCCGGCCGTCCGCCCGGACGTCGGAGGAGAAGCGGTCGATGAACTCCCGGTACTGGCCGCGCAGCTCATCGAGGTCGTAGGCGCGCTTGGCCAGTCCGAGGTCGTCACCGTCGTCGGCGCGAGACGTGAACGTCTCGACCTGTCCGACCACCCCGTGCTTGGCCAGCACGGCGTCCAGTCGCGCCCCGAGGTCCCACGGGCAGGCCATCAGCCCCGAGCTGATCGACCCGTAGCCCATCCATTCGAGCTCGCGGCGCAGAGCGTCGCGCGACGAGCGGTGCTCCTCGGAGAAGGTGTAGCTGAGCAGGTGCCAGCTGCCGTCCCAGGCCATGGAGCGGCGCAGGTAGATGCGTTCGGCGGCCTCTTCGAGCCGCCGACGGCCCACGCCGGTCAGCTCGTACCGGGCGAGACGTCCGACCTTCGAGGCCTCGACCAGGTTCTGCCCGGCGAGGCGTCGGAGTGCCTGCCGGGTCGCCTCGGGGGAGACATCCAGCGCCCCCATCGTCTCGCTGAGGGCCTGCAACCAGGTCTCGCCGCCCGAGGGCAGGACCAGGTCGCCGAGGACCGTGAGGAGCATCGAACGTGCGTTGGGTGCCATCGGTGGCCTCCTCCGAACGGATCCGGACGCCAGGGATCGCCCCCGCTCCGGACCGGCCATCGTACCCTCATCGCGTGACGTTCACCAGGGTTGCCGCGTATCCACCGTCACACTTCTGACCCTCGGTACGCTCCCGACAGACGTCTCCGAAGGACCCGAGATCCGCACCTCCCTGTTCGCCGCGGTCCTGGCGGCTGCGGTCCTGACCGCCTGCCCGTCGGCTACCCAGCGGCAGCCCGAGGTCCCCGACGACGGCATCCAGTTCGCGGGGCGGATCGGCACGCAGCAGCTCAACGTCTCCGACGGCGCCCCGGAGGTCCTCCTCGGCGACTGCGATCCCAACGACGGCACCGACGGCGACCTCTGCCTGATCACCCACACCGTCGGCGGTCAGGACCTCGCCTTCGTGATCGAGAACCCCGCCGCGCTCGAGGGCGCAGGTGCGGTGTCCGTGATCCGGCCGCCCCGCGGCGGATGCGGCGACGGGTGCGACGAGATCCGGGACGGGGCGATCGTCGAGCTGCGTCTCGAGGGCGAGCGCACCTTCGCGGACGGCGGGACACTGACGGTCCGCGAGGCGGGCGACCGCTACGCGGTCTCGTTCGTCATCCGCGTCGGCGGCGGTTCGCTGACCGGCCGGTTCAACGTCGCCCCCTGACCGCCCCGCCGCCCCTCAGGGGGTGAGGTCGGCGGCGAACTGCTCGGCGTCGACCACGCGCTGCTCGAACGAGCCGTTGGCCACGAGGCGCTGCTCGTCGCGCACGGTGACTTCGCACAGCACCCGGCGCGGCCCGACGTCGGCGACCGTGGCGGTCACCGTGAGGTCCGTGCCCACGGGCGCCGGGGCGACGTGTGCGGCCTCGATCCGGTAGCCGACCCCTTCCTCGCCCTGCTCGAGGTGCGGTTCGAGCAGGCTGCGGCACACCTCTTCGATGTGCGCGACCAACGCCCCGGTGCCGTAGATCGAGTGGATCACGCGCCCCGCGACGGCCGCGGTCATGTCGTCGTTGACGGTGACCTCGAGGACCTCGGAGTCACCGCGTGCTGGGCCTGGGCGCATGGGCGGAGTATCCCGGGGGCAGGCGCCTCCCGCAAGGAGCACGGTCAGCGCAGGCTGCGCCGGATCCGTTCACGCAACGAGACCTCGTCGCCCGGACGGAACACGGCCTCGGCGGTGTCGTCCACCGGCTGATCGGTGGTCACCTCGTCCGCCGGCACGTCCGGGGGCGAGCCGCTGGCGACCACGATCAGCGGGTCGGCGGTGTTGTTGTCGAACCCGTGCACCACGCCGGCAGGAACCAGGATCGCCCCCAGAGGTCCCAGCCCGAGCTCGCCCTCGTCGGTCACGAACCAGGCGTTGCCGCCCAGGACCGTGTAGACGACGTCGGTGTCCTCGTGGTGGAGGACGTCGGTCGACTGGTCCGGTTGGAGGCACCACAGGTCGATCGTGAGAACGTCGGTCGCCAGCACCCGGACACGCTGGGCCCGCTCCCGGTCGAAGTCGACGTAGTCGCGCAGGTCCACGGGGCGCACGCGCTGGGCGGGCGCCTCGGGCTGGGCGGGCGCCTCGGGCTGGGTCGCGTCGTCGCTCATCGGCACGGAGCGTAGTGAGTAGCCTGCCGACGGGACCCGCCGTACCCCCACCCGGAGGCCACCGACCGTGGACATCACGACCGTCAAGGGCACGCTGACCGACGCCGAGGTCGACGTGATCGCGATCGCGGCCGTGGCTGCCCCGACCTTCGACGAGGACGAGGACGGCGCCGGCGGGCCACCGTCGCCCACGCTCGCCCCGGCCGCGGACGACCTTGCGGACGCGCTGGACCTGGATCTGCTCGAGGAGCTGTCCACGCTGCGCTTCGGCGGTGGGCGCGGATCCGTGGCGCGCATCCCGACCCGGGGTGCCGTCCCCGCCGCGACCCTGCTCGTCGTCGGAGTCGGGAAGGCCGAGGACCTGGACGCCGATGCCGTCCGGGCCGCCGGGGCCGCGCTCGCGGGTGCGACGTCCTCTCGGAGGTCGCTGGCGACCACGCTCCCGGCGGACGCCGCCGACGCGGCCGACGACCTGGATCTCCGCACGGCGTCTCAGGCCCTCGTCGAGGGGCTGATGCTGGCCGCCTACCGGTTCACCCACCACAAGAGCACCCATCACAAGAGCGAACGCCACAAGAGCTCCGGCGACGACCACGACCTGGACACCCTCGTGCTGTACCCGTCCGCCGGCGCCAGGGTCGCCACCATCGAGCGGGGCGCCCGGACGGGACGGATCCACGCCACCGCCACCAGCGGGGCGCGCGACCTCGTCAACGAGCCCCCCGGCCGCAAGCGCCCACCGGCGCTGGCCGACCGCGTCCGCGAGGAGCTGTCCGGCAGCGCGGTCGAGGTCGAGGTGCTCGACGAGGACGAGCTCGCCGACGGTGGCTACGGCGGGATGCTCGCGGTCGGCAAGGGCTCCGACGCTCCGCCCCGGCTGGTCCGGCTCACCTACGCCCCGGACGGGGCCGAGCGACACGTCGCGCTGGTGGGGAAGGGGATCACCTTCGATTCGGGCGGACTGTCGCTGAAGAGCGGCAGCGGGATGATGTGGATGAAGGCCGACATGGCCGGCGCCGCGGCCGTCTACGCGACGGTGCGTGCCGCCGCCGAGCTGGAGGTCCACGTCCGACTGACCGGGATCCTGTGCCTGGCGGAGAACATGCCCTCCGCCACCGCGCAGCGCCCCGGCGACGTCTACACGGCACGCAACGGCAAGACGGTCGAGGTGCTGAACACCGACGCCGAGGGCCGGCTGGTCCTGTCCGACGGGCTGTCGCTGGCCAGCGAGCTGGAACCGGACGCCATCGTCGACGTCGCGACCCTCACCGGCGGGGTGATCACCGCGCTCGGGCGGGACGTCGGCGGGCTCATGGGCACCGACGACGGCCTGGCCGAACGCCTGTTGGCCGCCGCCGAGGTCTCCGGCGAGCGGCTCTGGCGGCTGCCGTTGCCCGAGGACTACCGGCGCGACCTCGACAGCGACGTCGCTGACCTCAAGAACATCGGCAAGTCCGGGACGGCCAGCGCGATCATCGGCGGGACGTTCCTGCGGGAGTTCGTGGCCGACGGGATCCCGTGGGCGCACCTCGACATCGCCGGGGTCGGGTGGTCGAAGGAGCAGCGCGGCTACACCCGGAAGGGTGGGACCGGGGTGCCCGTCCGGACCTTGCTGACCTGGCTCGCGGACGGCGCGAAGCTGCAGCCCTTCCGGTGACCCGTTTCCGCGCGGTCGTCTTCGACTTCGACGGTCTGATCCTCGACACCGAGACGCCGGTACTGCAGGCGTGGCAGGACGTGTTCGCCGAGCACGGGGCGGAGCTCACGATGGGGTTCTGGGCGCAGGTCATCGGCACCGCGGGCAGCGACGTGGTCGGTCACCTGGGCGAGCTCACCGGGCGCGATCTCGACCGCGAGGAGGTCCGGGCGCGCATGCGGACCCGCAAGGCGGAGCTGAACGAGCAGCTCGACGGTCCGATGCCCGGCGTGGAGGAACGGATCGCCGAGGCGCAACGGGCGGGTCTCCGGCTGGGGGTGGCATCGAGCTCGTCCGAGTCCTGGGTCTCCGGGCACCTCGATCGGCTCGGGCTGCTCGGAGCGTTCGATGCGCTGGCCTGCGCCGGTTCGGACCCCGGCCGCGCCAAGCCGGAACCGGTCGTCTACCGGGAGGTGTGCGCCGACCTCGACGTGACACCGTCGGAGACCGTCGCGCTGGAGGACACGCCGCACGGCATCGCGGCGGCGCAGGCCGCCGGGTTGCGGTGCGTGGCGATCCCCAACGACGTCACCGCCCTGTTGGACCTGTCGGCGGCCGACCTGGTGGTCGATTCGCTCGCGGACCACACGCTGCAGGAGCTGTTCGCCCGCCTCTGACCCGACGTGGTGCATCCGCGGTCACATACCCCGCTTCCTGCACCCATGTTCGTCACTCGGGGTCGCTCTCGGCGCCCCCACCGCCTCCACCGTCCACACCCTCCTCGGACGGCGGCGCTCGGTCCGGATCGCCGCCCTCCCGGAGGAACGCGAGCCAGTGCCGGTGGGCCCGTTCCTCGTCGGACAGGTGCTCCTCGTCCACGTCGTCGCGCAGGTGAGCGGGCACCGGCAGGTCGCGACGGGAGCGACGCAACGCCACCGAGGTCGCCAGCGCGGTCGTGAACGGCACGGCCGAGATCAGCCCGATCGAGCCGACGAGGGTCTTGACGATCTCCTCGGCAACCACCTCGGCGTTCAGGACCTCGGTGAAGGGCTGCCCGCTGGTCGAGAACAGCACGATCAGGGGGATCGAGGCGCCCACGTACGCCAGCACCAGCGTGTTGACGGTCGACGCGATGTGGTCGCGCCCCACCGACATCGCGCGCCGGAACACCTCGCCCCACGACTGGTCGGGGTTCGCGTCGTGGACGGCGAAGACGGTCGAGGCCTGGCTGACCGTCACGTCGTCGAGCACGCCGAGGGCGCTGATGACGAGCCCCGCGAGGACGAGGCCGCGGACGTCCAGACCTTCGACCGCGAACCGGGCGAGCGATGCCTCCTCGGAGGCGAAGCCGGTGAGCTGCGAGAACCCGACGAAGACGAAGCCGAGGAACGCCGTCAGCGCCAGTGCCGCGGCGGTGCCCACGAGCGCGGAGGTGGTCTTCACCGTGAGCCCGTGCGCGAGGTACAGGGTCACCACCATGACCGCGAACGCCCCGACCAGCGCCACGGCGAACGGCGGCTGGCCGGCCAGGATCGCCGGCACCACGAACAGGATGATGATCGCCAGCGAGATCGTCAGGCCCAGCAGCGAGCGGACCCCGTGCCAGGACCCCACGGCCAGGGCGACGCCCACGAACAGGACGAACAGCACCAGCAGCGGGCGCAGCCGGGTGAAGTCCGCCACGTAGAACCGGGTCTGCTCGCCCTCGAAGCTCGACACCCCGACGCGGACGCGGTCGCCCTCCCGGAACGTCGGGTAGTCCTCCTCGCCGGTGTCGATGTCGAACGTCGCTTCCTCGTGCGGTCCGGCCAGCACCTCGACCTCTACCTCCTGGCACGGACCGCTGCGCTGGAACCGGAGGGTCTGCTGCTCCTCCTCGGGACACTCGTAGTCCGAGGCGGAACGGACCACGCCCGCGTACAGCGGGGCGGGTTCGCCCTGCGGTTCGGTGGTGTCGTCGGGCCACAGGGCCCACATCCCGAAGCCGGTGAGGACGACGAGCGCCGCGACGATCCCGATCAGGCTGCGTTCGATGCGCTCCACGTGTCTCCTCCCCGCGTCGTGCCGAACGCTACCCAC
>CAZHZQ010000025.1:0-22631 GCA_964537235.1 uncultured Actinomycetota bacterium
TCTGCGACACCCAAGTTTCCCGACCCCGAAACTGAGCCAGAATCCTGACGCGGGATGACGGCGTCGGCTTCCAGTTCCTCGAAGCGCTGCAGCGAGTCGATCGCCTGTTTGTGGTCGTGGTTGAACGGTGTTTGGATCACCTGGGGTCCTCGGTTGGAATCATCCCAGACGTCCACGGTGATGAGCGCGTCTCCGCTGATCAGCACCCCGCGGTCGGGGAGGTGGAACCCGACGTGCCCGCTGGTGTGGCCCGGGGTGTGCACCGCGACCGGGCGACCGGGGACATCGAGCTGGGCTCCGTCGGCGAAGGTCGTGACCTCCGTCACGTGAGTCGGGTTCAAGCCGCCCTTGGTGACGACGTTGAGCAGGAACATCAGCACGCCGGGGCGCCAGAGACGGATCAGGATGTCCTGTTCGGAGATCCGTTGTTCGATCTCGCCACGTGCCTGGGGGGCTTCGTCGGTATGGCAATGCACCGGGACACCGAAGTCTCGGCGCAGCCACTCGGCTGAACCGATGTGGTCCACGTGCGCATGGGTCAGCAGCATCGCGGTGACATCGCTCAGGCTGCGACCGATCTCACGGACCGAGGCCTCGACCAGGTCCCGGTCCTTGGGGTAGCCGCTGTCGACGAAGGTGACCTCGTCGTCGTGCACAATCAGCTCCAGGCGGGTCCGCAACGGCCAAGGCTCTGGGGCATGCCCGTCATCCGCGTGCACGTTCTCGAGACTGCCGACCCGTTCGAGTTTCCGGCGCACGTCGGCGGAACGGCCGGTGAACTTTCCGGGCCGGCCGTCCGTATCACTGGACACAGGGCGGAGCAGACCATCCGGTCGCGACTGCCGACCGGAAGGATTCCCAGATAGGAGAAGCGATGTACAAGCTCATCACGACCGTCGCCGTCACCTTGGGCCTGTTACTGGCACTGTCGTCGGTCGCCTTGGCGCACCCGTCGGAGAACCGCGCCGACCAGTCCACCTTCGGTGGTCCCCACTGTCACATCAACCTGAACTCGGGGAACTTCGCGTTCCCGTCGCACCGGGGTCACGAAGCCAGCGGGCTGACCGATGGAGTGTTCACGGCAACCGATTGCCCCGACTGAACAGCCGCCCTCGGCCGTCCCCGGATCACTGCGGGCAGCTAGTCACAGAGCTCGCCAACGAACTGGCCGGCCCGCACCCGAGGGCCAGGTTCGCAGGGACGAAGCGCCAACGCGCAGCAGCGGGTAGCGCGCGACGTCGGAGTCTGTCTGGCGGTCCTGTATCGCACGCAGGCAAGTCCCGTCCTCATCTGCGAGTAGCGGACCCCGTTTAGTCAAGAGGCAGTTCTCGGCTCTTGATTGACGGCGCGTGAGAGCGTCCCGATGTCGGTGGTGACGTCGGGCTCGAGTGGGCGTACGTTGGTCGAGTCCGGGGAGTGACCTAAATGAATCCGGTCAGCGTCCTGTCGGCCTCGAGCCTGACTTACGCGACCTGGCTGTCCTCCCCGGACACTTGCTTGTTCGCGACGTCGGCGAGCAGGGCTCGGTAGACGACGTTGGACAGGTGCCGCTTCAGGGCACGGGTGGCCTCAGCCCTGGTCTTGCCTTCGACCAGACGCCGGTCGATGTAGGCGCGACCTTCGCTGTGGGGCATGCCGGCCTGGACCTTCGCGGCGGTGTGCAGCACCTTGTTCATCTGGCGCTGCCCACCGAGGTTGAGCCGGTAGCGGACGATGTCGCCGGACGACGCGGCGATCGGTGCGGTGCCCGTGAACGACGCGAAGTGCCCGGCGGTCGGGAACCGTCGGACGTCACCGACGATCGCGATGATCGTCGCGGCGGCGACCCGGCCGATCCCGTCGATGCCGGTCAGGCACGTGTCGTAGTCGTCCAGGGCCTGGTCGAGCTCGGTGTTGATCGCCTTGCGTTTGCGGTCCAACACCCGCAGCTCGGCCAGCAGCTCCTTGACGACCCGCCGGCGCATCACCCCGACCGGATCGGTCGGTCTGATCGACCGCAGCAGCCTGGCGGTCTTGTCCGCCGACAGACCCCGTGGGACCCCTCCAGGCGACAGTTTGGTGAGCTGTTCGTGGATTCGCACCAGCGTCTTCTGCCGGGCGGACACGATGTGCCAGCGCCGCTCGATCAGCAGCCCGAGCAACGTCGGCACACCGTCGGCGACGACCTCGCGCAGCACCTTGGCGTGCCGACCGGCGACCGCGGTCGACCGGGCATCGTGCGCGTCGGTCTTGTGCCCCGACCCCGACAGCTTGCGCACCTGCGCCGACAACGCCGCCGGCACGTCACGCACCTGCTGCCCAGCGTCGACCAGCTGCCGGGACAACAACCACCCCAGCCCGTTGGCGTTCTCGATCGCCCACACCCGGTCTGGCCAGCCCTGCGCCCAGCCGAGCAGACGTTCCAGTTGCCGGCGGTCAGCGACCACCCGGATCTGGTCGAGCACCTCGTCACGCTCGCCGAGCGCGACCGCGGTGTGCGACCGCTTGTGCGGATCGATCCCGATCATGACCGTCATGGCATCTCCGATCTGTAGGTGAGTGACGGTCACCGCCGGGGGGCATACCTCATGCCAGCCATCACGCATTCCCGTTTCGAGTCACCCCGGCAGCGGATCCCGGCGGGCGACAGTTCGCTACCAGGTCAGACCGACGAAGCGGCCGACAGGCGGCTACGGAGTCAGCCCACCGAGACCCTCGACGCTACGAACAATCCGTCACGCCGTGCACCCATAACACCATGAGGCGGCTTCCATCAGCCGTCTACTGCTCTCGTGGTGGAGCGCCTGCGCGTGTGACCATGCGGGGCGTGCAGCAGCCGCCTGAATACGACACCGAGGAGCACGCTCCGGTGGCTATAGGCGGTCGGTCGTCGCGTCGGACCGCCCGTAACGGTCAGCGGGCCGTTCGACTGCCCGACCGATGTCTGTGGTGTCGTCTGCGTGGTCGGCGTCGTGGCGAGATGCGGGTACGGGCATCGACTCCAGGGACCAGAGCCGAGCTGTCTGCCTGGAGTTTTCACGTCGTGGGCAGAGCCCTGGAGGATGTCGGCGGCTGCTGGTGGGCTTCTGGTGACCCTTGCGGCCGGTCACGTCCTGCCATACTCAGGGTATTGGTGGGTGCCTATGCCACCGGGGGGCTGTGACGTGGCGGACACGATCAGGGCCTGCCGGAGGAGACACGATGCTTTCTGCGATCACCACCTACATGCCACGCTGGCTGATGGCCATCATCGCCACCGCACTGGTACTCGCCGCGGTGGTCGGAAGCAACCAGGACACCGCCCAGGCGATCGACCCGGCCGACACCGACACGGTCTACATCGCCGATGGCACCAACTTCGCCGACGCGCTCATGGGCGCCACCATCGCCTCGCTGAACACGTCACCGATGCTCGGGGTCGCCGGAACCAACGGTGGGGACACCATCCCCGGTGACACCGTCGCCGAGCTGGACCGGCTCACCAACAACAAGGCCGACCTGCTCGACACGATCTTCATCTTCGGTGGTACTGCCGCCGTGTCCGCTGACGTTGCGAACCAGCTGGGCCAGTGGGCCGACGACGTCCAACGCATCGAAGGTGACAGCCGTTGGGGCACCTACCAGGCCATCTCCCAGCTGCTTCCCGCCGCAGTGGACGAAGCGGTCCACGCCCAGGAAGCCGACAACGCCGACACCCTCGACGGGCTGGACGCCAACGCCATCAGCCGCGTCGCCTACGACTTCGACCCAGGAACCGCGCGCGACGGCACGAGCGGCGTCGCGGCCAGCACAACGATCACCGCCCCGACCGACGGCTTGCTCGTCCTGAGCGGCAGCCTCAACCTGCGCAACTCCTCCATGGCCGACCTTGTGCACTGCTTTTTCAGGGTCGACGGCACGAACGTCCTCGACAACTGGTTCAGCCAGATTGTCGACGGCAACGGCACCATGGGGGTTGTCAACATGTCGCTGGACGGGGTCGAGCCAGTCGCATCCGGCTCACACCCCGTCGACATCTATTGCCACGACGTCGACTTCGGCACGGAGGTGACCGACCCGTTCCTGGTCGTCCAGTTCGTCCCGTTCGGGGCCGACGGAACACAACCCACCCCGTAGCCACCAGCACTACCGGCCTCTCGACCTCACTGGCATGGACCGGTTGGATGACGGCCGCATGTCGACGGACCGCGCCACTGCATCGTCATCCAGCTGCCCTGGACCTTTTCGCGCTGTAGTAGCCCGATCCAGATCGCCCGATACAAACACGTCTCTGAGGGTCGAGCGGCTGCGTGATATCCGACGGACAGGTGTTCGAAGACGCTCGCCCAGGAGGGACTCAGAGGTCGTCTCGCAGCTCCGACCGCCTCTCCCAGAGGGTGTCGAAGAAACCGTCCCAGTCGGTGGCCGGGTGGTGGCGGAACCGAATCGAGTCGACAACGTTCAGCATTCGCTCGCGGGTCCTGCGGTCCTCGGCGCTCCGGCGGTCGGCCCAGGGTGGGGTGCGCTCGAGGCTGAACGCTGCCGCCAGTGCTTCGGCGAGGTCGCTCCGAAAGCTTGCCCAGTCGGTGGGGTCGCCCAGGTGGTGGGCCATCTCGACGTAATAGACGTACTGGTCGCGTTGGATCCAGGCGAGATCGGACTCGAGGTTGATCTCTGGTTCGTCGAACATGGGTCTTTCCGTGGCGTCCATGGCCTGCCACGCCACAGTCGCAACTGAATGGGGATTGCGCCATCCGAGTTCCACATCCCGTGTGGACAACCGGACGGCGTCGCAGCAACCGCGAGGGCGGAGTCGAGCGCCCGGGCGACCGTCATACCCGGTCTGAGACGGTCCCGACTACGACGCCGTTCCGCATCGGTCCCGCATCGGTCCCGCATGAGAACCGAAAATGGGGGTAAACACCGACAAGTAACTACAGTCGTGAGATACACCGGAAACCGGCTCTGACCTGGGAGAACGCCGCTTCTGGATGGTGGGGCGTGTAGGAGTCGAACCTACGACCTCATGCGTGTCGAGCATGCGCTCTAGCCAACTGAGCTAACGCCCCGTGGGTGGTGGAAGGTACCAGAGACGCCCCACGGCGACGACGGACCCGCGGCGGCGCCGCCGAGGCCCCGAAACCCCTCCAACCTACGTGCCAGGAGGCACGGGGAGTAGGATGACGTACGCCCCAGCTCCTGACCGACGACCTCGATGTGAAGGCAGCTCCTCGTGGCCACCGGAGGACTCGAAGGCGTCGTCGCCGCGCAGACCGCGCTGTCGTGGATCGACGGTGAGCGCGGCATGCTCGTCTACCGCGGGTACACGATCGACGACCTGGCCGAGAACGCGACGTTCGAGGAGATCATCCACCTCCTGCTCGAGGGGACGCTGCCCACGCGCGACCAGCTGGAGGGCGTCCGCAAGCGCCTCGGTGACAACGCCACGCTGCCCGAGCGGGTGATCGCAGGGCTGCGGGCGCTGCCGGACGACGCGACGCCGATGGAGGCGCTGCGCACCGGCGTGTCTCTTCTGGGCACGAGCATCCCGACGACCGAGCGGTTCGACCTCCAGAGATCCAAACGAGAGGCCTACGCGATCGTCGCGCAGGTTCCGGCGGTCATCGGGGCGTTCGAACGCGGGCGGACCGGTGAGGACCCCGTCACCCCGGACCCGGACCGGTCCGTGGCGTACAACCTCCTCCTGGGACTCCTCGGCGAGGAGCCGAGCGAGACAGCCGAGCGAGCGATGGACGTCGCCCTGGTACTGCACGCGGAGCACACCCTGAACGCGTCAACGTTCGCGGCACGGCTGACCGCGTCGACACTGTCGGACATCTACTCCGCGGTCACCTCCGCGATCGGGACGCTGCGCGGTCCGCTGCACGGTGGAGCGAACGAGCAGGTCGCCAAGATGCTCGAGGAGATCCCGTCGGTCGACGACGTGGAGGATCACATCGACGCCAAGCTCGAGGCCAAGCGACGCATCATGGGGTTCGGGCACCGCGTCTACAAGACCGAGGATCCGCGGGCGAAGCACCTGCGCGACTGGTCGCGACGGATGGCCGGTGCCACCGGTCTCCAGGAGACCGTCGAGAAGGCGCTGAAGGTCCAGGAGGTCGTGCTCGACCGCAAGGGTCTGTACGTGAACGTCGACTTCTTCTCCGCGCCTCTCTACACCGCGATGGGGATCCCACGGGATACGTTCACGCCGATCTTCGCCGCTTCGCGGGCCGCGGGTTGGACCGCCCACGTGCTCGAACAGCAAGCCGACAACCGACTGATCCGTCCGTCCAGCGAGTACATCGGCGACCGCGAGAACGACTGGGTCCCGATCGACGAGCGGAGTTGACCGTCCCGACCGCAGGAGCATCTTCCGTGAGCGACACCTTCCGTCCATCCGTCGACGTCGATCCCGAACTGGCCCAGGACGACCCCGCCGAGTTCCTGGCACAGGTCGCCGAGCGACTGCCGTTCAACGCGCACCTCGGCGTCCAGGTCGGCGGGGTCGGTGAGGGTCGCGGTGAGGTCGTGCTCCCGGATGCGGAGCACCTCGTCAACCACGTCGGCACCGTCCACGCCGTCGCGGAGCTCGCCGCAGCGGAGCCGGCCGGGGCGATGGCAGCCTCGTCGGGCGTGCTCGACCTCGTGCAGCAGGGCTACGTGCCCATCGTCAAGCGCATGTCCGTCGAGTACCTCAAACCCGCCAAAGGCGAGCTGCGGGCGACGGCGGAGATGAGCGAGGAGGACGCGACCTCCCTCCGCAAGGCCGCGGAAGCGGGCGAGCGCGTGGCGGTGACCCTCCCGATCCAGGTCAGCGACGCCGACGGTGTGGTCGCCGAGGTCACCGCCGAGTACGTCTACAAGGACCTCAGCGGCTGACCGGACCCGTGATCGTGAACACGTGCGGCGACATGTTGCCGGAGATGTTCACGATCCCGGTTCTGCGGAGGGAGTGAGAGGCGGGGGCGGGAATCGAACCCGCGCGTAAGAGCTTTGCAGGCTCCGGCCTTACCACTTGGCTACCCCGCCGGGGGAGGCAGCAGGGTACCGGAGCTCCGAACGCCTCAACGAACCCGACCGTGACGCTTCCGGCGGTTCCTCGTTCACCTTGATGCAACCTCCCGCGGGCCTTCCGAGGAGCCGTACGTGTCCTCTCCACCCGTCCGACGCCGTCCAGGCGAACCGCTCAACCGGCGCGACTTCCTCCGACGGATCGCGCTGCTGTCCGGGGCGGCCTACGCCGCACCACTGTGGACGCCGGCCGCGCAGCGCGCCTGGGGCGCGCAGCAGACGGCGATCGCCGACCCCTCCGGCACGACGCTCGAACGCACGATCGTGCCGACCGGCGACGGTCCCTACTTCCGGCTCACCTACGGCGACCCGTGGCCGGTCCAGGTGCGCACCGAGCTGGCGGAGCCTCAGCGCGGACGTGAGGACCGCCGGGTGGCGTTGGCCAGCTTCATGCACCTGACCGACTTCCAGCTCGCCGACGCCCAGTCCCCCGCCCGGGTCGAGTTCCTCGACCGGCACGCCGACCCCCCGAGCGACGACCCCGCCGGCCTCAGTCCCGCACAGCGCCCCGAGGAGTCCGTCGTCGCCCACGCCGTCGAGGCGGCGATCCAGCGCTCCAACGCCGTCCTGGGCGGGCCGATCACCGGGCGCCGCTTCGACTTCACGATCTGCACCGGTGACAACATCGACAGCCGCCAGTCCAACGAGCTCCGCTGGTACCTGACCCTGATGGACGGTGGCGAGGTGGCCGCCAACAGCGGAGCGGCAGACGAGTTCGAGGGTGTGCAGGGCTTCGACGCCCCCGAGTACTACGACCCCCACTATTGGCACCCCGAGGTCGTCGACGACCCGCTGGGACGGTCGCCCGACAACTACAAGCACTTCTACGGCTACCCCGACTACCCCGGTCTGCTGACGGCGGCGATCAACCCGTTCGTGGCCACCGGGCTGTCGGGCCCCTGGTACACGTGCTGGGGCAATCACGACGCGCTCGTCCAGGGCAACGAGCAGCCGAACCCGGCGTACGAGGCGATCGCCACCGGCGGCACCAAGGTGCTGCACCCGCCGCCCGGATGGGCGCCGGGTGACTTCTACCGAGGCCTGGTCAACGGCGACCCCGAGGCGCTGGCCGCCTTCTCCATCGCCCCGTCGCGGCCGGTCACCGCCGATGCCGAGCGCCGCTTCATCTCGCCGCAGGAGTACATCCAGGCACACCTCGATTCACCCTCGCAGCCCAACGGCCACGGGTTCACCGAGGACAACCTCGATCCGCTGCGCCTGTACTACTCGTTCGATGTCGCGGAGGGCATCCGCGGGCTCGTCCTTGACACCACCAGCTATCGGTACAGCAAAGGCTCGATCGGTCAGACCCAGCTCGACTGGCTGGAGCAGCAACTGATCGACGTCCACTCGCGCTACCACGACGACGCCGGCACCGAACAGACGACCGGCAACGACGACATGCTCGTGGTCATCTTCAGCCATCACCCGGCTCGTGAGATGCTGCCCCTCCAAGGCCCGAACGAACAGGACGAAGTGGAGCAGCGCTACGGAGGCGACGCGGTGGAGGCGCTGCTGCACCGCTTCCCCAACGTGATCCTGTGGGTCAACGGCCACACGCACACCAACCGGACGTTCCCCGTCGCCGATCCGCAGGGACGGACCGGGGGGTACTGGGACATCACCACCGCCGCCATGGTCGATCCTCCGCAACAGGCGCGGGTGCTCGAGGTGGTGGACAACCGGGACGGGACCCTGTCGATCTTCGGCACGATCCTGGACCACGCGGCCGAACCCCAGACCGATCCCGGCGACCTGTCCGTGATGGGACTCGCGTCGATCAGCCGCGAGACCGCGTACAACGACTACCAGGTCGACGTCGTCAGCAAGACCGGCGCACCCAAGGACCTGAACGTGGAACTGCTGCTGCCGGCGCCGTTCGACCTCCGGACCACGCCGCCCAGTCAGGATTCCGACGAGGACGAGCAGCACGGCGGCCCGTCCGACGCGTCCTTGCCGACCACAGGGGCGGGGCTCGGCGCGACCGCCATCGGCACCGCAGTAGCCGGCGCCATCGCCCTCCGCAACCGTCGTAACGGCGCACGAGACGAGGACCGCGCTCCTCGCCGCGACCGCTAGGGCGTCCTGCTTCCCCGGGCGGCTCGTCGCTCCTTCGGCGCCTCCGGCTCGGCGCCTCAGAGGGTCCACGTCTCGTGCGCCGTCACTTCTCGCCCATGTCCTCGGTCCTGCTCAGGCGGCGCGCCTTGACGAACGCCCACCCGACGATGCCCAGGTAGCCGGCGAGCGCCCACCACTTGGGAGCGGGCCACAGGCTGCCCTCCTCGGACGGATCGATCCTCTCGAACAGACCGACCCTGGTGATGCGCTCGGCCAACGGAACGTCGGGGGTCCAGCGGGGCTCGAGCTCCTCGACGCCCCAGCCGTACGTCCCGTAGCCGGTCGGTTCCCAGTGGTCCTCCCACTCGGCCCGCGGGACGTCGGTCACGTGGCGACCCAGATGTGCTTGGTCTGCGTGTAGGCCTCGACGGCGTGCTTGCCGAGCTCCCGCCCGAAGCCGGACATCTTGTACCCGCCGAACGACACGGCGCTGTTGAACTGGCCGTAGGTGTTGATCCACACGGTGCCGGCCTTGATCCGTGCCGCCACCCGGTGCGCCCGTCCGAGGTCGTTGGTCCAGATCGACGATGCCAGCCCGAAGTCGACGGCGTTGGCGACCTCGACGGCTTCGTCCTCGTCGCTGTAGGTCTGCACGGCCAGGACCGGTCCGAAGACCTCCTCCTGGGCGATGCGCATGTCGACGCCCACCCCGTCGAAGACGGTCGGGGCGAAGAAGTACCCGGTGTCCAGGTCCTCCGGGCGGCTGCCGCCGGTGACGAGGTCGGCGCCCTCGTCGCGGGCGATCTCGACGTAGCTCTGCACCCGCTCGTACTGGTCGGCGTCCACCAGCGGCCCCATACGGGCGCCCTCCTGCCAGCCGGGCGCCACCTTGGTGGACTCGGCGTAGCCCTTGAGCTCGTCGACCACGGCTTCGTGGATGTCCTCGTGCACGACGAGCCGCGACCCGGCGGTGCAGACCTCGCCGGCGTTGTAGAAGATCGCGAAGGCGGCCCGCTTCGCGACCGTCGACACGTCGGCGTCGTCGAACACGAGGAAGGGCGACTTGCCGCCGAGCTCCAGGGTCACCTTGTGCAGGTGCTCGGCGGAGTTGCGCATGATCAGCTGGCCGACCTCGGTCGACCCCGTGAACGCGACCTTGTCGACATCGGGGTTCTGGACGATCGCGGCGCCGGCCTCCTCGCCGATGCCCTGGACGAGGTTCGCGACCCCGTCGGGGACGCCGGCCTCCTGCAGCAGCCGGAACAGCCACACCGCCGACAGCGGCGTCTGCTCGGCCGGCTTGAGCACGACCGTGTTGCCGAACGCCAGCGCCGGGGCGACCTTCCAGGCCGCCATCAGGAACGGGAAGTTCCACGGGATGATCTGCCCGCACACCCCCACGGGCTCCCGGCGCGAGTACACGAACAGGTCGTCACCGGTCGGGACCGTCTCGCCGTAGACCTTGTCGACCCAGCCGGCGAAGTACCGGAAGCAGTCGGAGGCCTGCATCATCTCGGCCTTGGCATGCCCGTAGGGCTTGCCGTGATCGAGCATGTCGACCCACGCCAGCTCGTCCGCGTCACGGGCGATCAGCTCGGCGACCTTCTGGAGGATCCGCGAGCGCTTCGCCGGATCCGTCCCCGCCCAGCGTCGGTCCTCGTGCGCCGTCTTCGCGGCGGTGACGGCCGCGTCGACGTCCTCGCGCCCCGCCTTCGGGATCTCGGCCAGCACGTCCTCGATCGCGGGATCGACGGCCTCGAAGGTCGCCCCGGTGCTCGCGGGCCGTTCCTCGCCGTCGATCACCAGCACCCCGACTCCCTTGAGGTACTCCTGCACCCCGTCGGGGATGTCACGTCCGGCTCGTACGTCGACCGCCACGATCGCTCCGTTCGTCGTCTGGGTGCAACCCTAGTGCCCGCCCGTCTACGGTTCCCACGGACGATCGGCGGCGGACGAGGAGCGCCACGTTGGACCTGCTGGTGACCGGCGGGACGGGGATCCTCGGTCGTCGGGTCGTGGAGCGTCTGACCCGACGCGGTCACGCCGTCCGCGTCCTCACCCGGCAGGCCTCACCCGACCTGCCCGCTGGTGTCGTGACCGTTCGGGGCGACATGACGACCGGCGAGGGCCTCGACCGTGCCGCCCACGATGCCGAGGCGATCGTTCACTGCGCGAGCGCCACCGGGTCGCTGCGCGGCCGGCCGGACGACGTCGACGGGACACGCCGGCTGATCCACGCTGCCCGGGCGACCGGCGCGCCCCACCTCGTGTTCATCTCGATCGTCGGGATCGACGACCATCCGATGCCCTACTACCGGATGAAGCGCGAGACGGAGACCGTCGTGGAGCATGGCGACCTCCCGTGGACGATCCTGCGTGCCACGCAGTTCCACCGCTTCGTCGCCCGGATCCTGGCCGGACTGTCCCGGTTGCCGATCGTCCCCGTGCCCAAGGACACGGCGGTGCAGCCGGTCTCCGTCGAGGAGGTCGCCGACCGGATGGTCGCTGCCGCCCTCGGAGACCCGGCCGGGCGACTCCCGGACGTCGGCGGACCGCAGGTGCTCGGCTTCGACCACCTGGCGCGCACCTATCTCGACGCCACCGGCGAGCGGCGTCGCGTCGTCGCGGTACCGATCCCGGGCCGGACCGCGCGGGCGTTTCGCGAGGGGCGGCACCTGTGCCCGGACCGCGCCGTGGGCACGGTCACGTGGGAGCGTTTCCTCGCGGAGACCCGCTGACCGGCTACGAGCGCTCGAACAGGGACAGCACGTTGCCGTCGGGGTCGCGGAACCAGGCGCCCCGGCCGACCCCGGGCAGATCGATGATCCCGTCCTCCGTACGCATCCCCTCGCCGAGATCGAACTCGTCGAACTCGATGCCGGCATCGCGGAGCTCCTCCACGACGGCATCGATGTCGTCGACCTCCCATCCGGCCTCCGTGTGGCCGCTCCCCGCGTCCTCGCGGGTGCGGTACACGGTCAGCTCGGTGTCGCCGGCGAACGAGAAGCGCAGGATCTCGTCGGCCTGTTCCTCGATCACCGTCAGTCCGAGGGTGTCCGCGTAGAACTTGCGGGCGCGGTCGAGATCGACGGTGGGGACCATCGCGATGACCCGGTACGTGGAGAGCATGGTCGCTCCTTCCTTCCTCGTCCCCTTCCGAGGTCAGCGTCCCGCTGCGCGGCCCCCGCGTCAAGGCTCGTCGTGATCTCCGCGCAGCGCGCGCAGGAACCCGCGGTAGCTGTCCAGCCGGGAGGGTTCGATACCCCTTCCCGGATCCTCCGCCTCACACCCCGGCTCGCCGTCGTGCAGGCACGCCGGCAGTTCGCACGGCAGGTCGGCCAGCTCCGGGAAGTGGTCGGCCAGCTCATCCGGGGCGAGGTGCCCGATGCCGAAGGACCGCACACCGGGGGTGTCGACGATCCAGCTGTCCCCGTCGAGGGGGATCGCCCGGGGGCTGACGGTCGTGTGGCGTCCGCCGTGGCGGCCGAGCTCCCCGACCCGCTGCCCGGCCTCGGGGTCCATGCGGTTGACCAGCGACGACTTGCCGACCCCCGAGTGTCCGGACAGCACCGTCCAGCACGCGGTGAGCAGCTCACGGAGCAGGTCGACGCCCTGGCCGGTCTCGGCGCTCGTGGCAACGACCTCGTAGCCGAGCGGTTCGTAGATCCGTCGGATCTCCTCCGGGTGCGACTCGGGGAGGTCGATCTTGTTGACGCAGATCGCACCGTCGAGCCCGCCGGCGCTGGCCGCCACCATGACCCGGTCGACGAACCGCGCCCCGATGTCGGGGGGTTCGGTCCCCAGCACGACCACGGCCTGGTCCGCGTTCGCGACCACGACCCGCTCCTCGGGGACGACGTCGTCGGCCGTACGGGTCAGCACGGTGTCACGCTCCAGCCGCTCGACGATCCGTGCGGTGTCGGTGTCGCGCTCGGCCGGGGACACACGGACGCGGTCGCCGACCACGACGTGCTCGCCCCGCATGGCTCCGCCGTAGACCGCGGACACCTCCTCACCCTCGACGAGGACATCCACCCAGCCCTTGTGGAGCCCGAGGATGCGACCGATCGGCAGGTGAGAACGGTCCGGCTCGCCGCCCTTGGGGCGTGATCCAGGCGGAGGCAGGACCTCGTGGTCCTCCCACTCGTCCTCGATCGCCTCGATGTCGATGCGGCTCATGGGGTGCATCCTGCCGTACGGTGCGCCGCTGTACCGGGATCGAGGGTCACCGTGTTCGAGTACGCCGAGGAAGCGGTCGACGCCGCGATCGCCGCCGGCGCGTCCTACGCGGACGCCCGCGCGATCGTGGGGCGGGCGGAGTCCCTGGAGGCCCGCGACGGCGACCTCGAGCAGCTGGACCGCGACGAGCGAGCGGGCATCGGTGTCCGCGCCCTGATCGGATCGTCCTGGGGCTTCTTCGCCACGAACGACCTCGATATGGGTCGGGCCACCGAGGCCGGTGCGGAGGCCGCGGCGATCGCACGCGCATCCCAGGTCGCCGCCGGGGACGAGCTGCATCTGGCGGACGTGCCCGTCAACCAGGACCGCTACGAGACGCCCCACGACGAGGACCCTTTCGAGGTCTCCGTGTCGGAGAAGGCGGACCTGCTGCTCGGCGTGACCCGCGAGATGTCCGAGGTCGACGGCGTGTCGATCGCCCGGGCCGAGATCGACCTGTGGGACACCCGCACGTGGTTCGTGTCCAGCCAGGGCCACCGCATCGACCAGCGCATCGTGCAGTCCGGGGGCGGGATGGACGCCACCGCGGTCGGCGAGCAGGAGACCCAACGGCGCAGCTACCCCCAGTCCTTCGGGCACTTCGAGACGGGCGGGTTCGAGGTGGTCCGCCGGCTCGACCTGGCGGGCAACGCGGGTCGCGTCGCCGAGGAGGCGGTCGCTCTTCTGTCCGCTCCGGAGTGTCCGGCGGGGACCACCGACCTCATCCTCGGGTCCAGCCAGCTCGCCCTGCAGATCCACGAGTCGGTCGGACACGCGATCGAGCTGGACCGGATCCTCGGATGGGAGGCCGCGTTCGCCGGCACGTCCTTCCTCGACCTCGAGGAGCTGGGTTCGATGCGATACGGCTCGGATCTGATGAACATCACCGCGGACGCGACGCTCCCCGGCGGCCTGGCGACGTTCGCGTACGACGACGAGGGGACGCCGGCCCGATCGGTCGACATCGTGCGCGACGGCATCTGGGTCGGCGTGCTCTCCGGGCGCGACTCGGCGCACATCGCGGGACTGCCTCCCGGCGGGATGGTCCGGGGCGACGGCTTCAACCGGCTGCCGATGGTCCGGATGACGAACGTCGGCCTGGAACCCGGCGACTCGACGCTCGAGGAGATCATCGCCGCCACCGACGACGGCATCCTCATGTCCACGAACCGGTCGTGGTCGATCGACGACAAGCGCCTCAACTTCCAGTTCGGGTGCGAGATCGCCTGGGAGATCCGCAACGGCGAGCGCGGCCGGATGCTGCGCAACCCGACCTACACCGGGATCACCCCGCGGTTCTGGGCCTCGATGGACATGCTCGCCGGCCGTCGTGCGGACGGGGCGAGGGCCGGGGCGGACCCGGGGGCGGACTGGGTCGTGTGGGGTGTCCCGAACTGCGGCAAGGGGCAGCCGATGCAGACCGGCCGGACCGGCCATCCGGCGGCACCGGCCCGGTTCCGGGACGTCCGCGTGGGGGTGCACGGATGAGCGGCATGGACACCGGCATGGACACTGGCATGGAGGTCGACGCGCTGGCCGAGGCGGTCATCGGCCGCGTCCCGGACGGGATCGAGGCGCAGGTCGTGGCGGGGCGGACCCGCCACGGTCTGACGCGCTTCGCGAACTCGGTGATCCACCAGCACGTCGGCGAGGAGACCACGTCGCTGCACCTGCAGGTCGCGCTCGACGGCAAGGTCGCGTCGGCCGAGTCCACGCGTCTCGACGACGAGGGACGTCGCCGCCTCGTCCAAGACGCCGTCGAGATGGCACGGCTGCGCCCGGTCGACCCGCACTGGCCGGGTCTGTCCGGGCCGGCGTCGATCGACGGCCGCGGCAACCACGACCCGGCGACCGGGACGCTGCCGCACACGGACCGCGCTGGGGCGGCCGCGGCGTTCATCGACGAGGGCGACGGGCTCGCCGGCGCCGGTTTCGCCGACGCGGATGTCGACGAGATCGCGTACGCGAACACCGCTGGCAACCGCCTGTCGGGGACGCGGACCAGGGCGACGATCGACGGCATCCACCAGACGCCCACCTCCGCCGGGAAGGGCCACGCGACCGCCTGGCGGTTCGCCGACATCGATCCCGCGGGGGCCGGGGCGCGGGCGGCACGACTGGCACGCAGCTCCGCCGATCCCGAGGACGTCGAGCCCGGGGACTACGAGGTCGTCCTCGCGCCGGAGTGCGTCGGCTCGATGGTCACCTTCCTGGCCTTCTACGGCTTCAACGCGAAATCCGTGCTGGACGGTGAGTCCTTCGTGGAGCTCGGCGACGACCAGTTCGACGCCGCGGTGACCCTCCGGGACGACGCCCGCGATGACCGGGCGATCGGCGTGCCGTTCGACGTCCAGGGCGTGCCCCGTCGTCCGCTGTCGTTGGTCGCAGCGGGTGTCAGCAGCGCCCTCGTCCACGATCGCCGGACCGCCGCACGCATGCAGGTCGAGAGCACCGGGCACGCGATCCCCGGCGGCGAGGTGTGGGGCGCGCTGCCCACGAACCTCTTCCTCGCAGCCGGCGACCGCAGCCCCGGTTCACTGGTCGGCGACGTGGACCGCGGTCTGCTCGTCACCGAGTTCAACTACTGCCGGATCCTCGACCCCAAGACCCAGGTCGTGACCGGCCTGACGCGCAACGGCACGTTCCTGATCGAGGACGGCGAGGTGACCCGCCCCGTGACCAACCTGCGGTTCACCCAGTCCTTCGTCGAGGCGCTGGGCCCGGGACGGGTCCTGGGCGTGGGTGACGATGCACGGTTCGCCGACGCCGAGTTCGGGATCGGCATGGTCCACGCCCCGTCGTTGCGCCTGGCGGCGTTCTCGTTCACCGGGGGCGCGCAGGGCTGACCCCCCCTCAGTACGGAGGGCGTACGGGGCGCAGCAACTAGGGTCCTTGACCCACGACGGACGGAGATTCCGTGACGACGGACACCGTGACGCTGGACGGCGGTCCGCTCGCTTTCGCCGATGTCGTCGCGGTCGCCGACGGCCGCGTCACCGTCGAGCTCGCCGACTCGGTCGCCGACCGCATGGAGCCGGCCCGTCAGATCGTCGAGGACGCCGTTGCCGGCGACCGCACCGTCTACGGGGTCACCACGGGGTTCGGGGCGCTGGCCGACTCCCGCATCTCACGGGAGCGCCTCAAGCAGGTGCAGCGATCGTTGCTGCGCAGCCACGCCGCCGGGGTGGGCGACCCGATGGGCCGGCGGATGGTCCGGGCGATGCTGCTCCTGCGCGCACGGACGCTGGCACAGGGGCACTCGGGTGTCCGCCCCGCCATCCCCCGCCGCCTCATCGAACTGCTCAGCCGCGACCTGCTGCCCGTCGTGCCCCGTCAGGGATCGGTCGGGGCGTCGGGCGACCTCGCCCCGTTCGCGCACCTTGCCCTCCCCCTGATCGGCGAGGGAGAGCTCGACGACGGCGAGGAGCGCGGACCGGCGGACCTGCTGCTCCGCAAGCACGGCCTGGACCCCATCGACCTCGAACCCAAGGAGGGCCTGTCCCTGCTCAACGGCACCGAGGGGATGCTCGCCTTCGGGATCCTCGGCCTCGACCTGGCCGCGACCCTGGCGACGACGGCCGACATCGCGTGCGCCCTGTCGGTCGAGGCGCTGCTCGCGACGGATCGCCCGTTCCAGGAGGCGATCCACCGCCTGCGCCCGCACCCGGGCCAGCTGGACTCGGCCTCGAACCTGGCGACCCTGCTGGCGGACTCGGCGATCGTGGCCAGCCACCGCGACTCCGCGCACGCCGTCCAGGACGCCTACAGCCTGCGCTGCGCCCCGCAGGTCCACGGCTCGGTCCGCGACGTGATCTCCTACGCACGCGACATCTTCGAGGTCGAGGTCGGGGCGGTCGTCGACAACCCGATCGTCCTGCCCGACTCGGGTGAGGTCGTGTCCGGGGGCAACTTCCACGGGCAGCCCCTGGGGTTCGCGCTGGACTTCCTCACCGCCGGCATGACCGAGCTGGGTTCGATCTCGGAGCGCCGGACCGATCGCATCCTCGATCCGCAGCGGTCCGCCGGGCTGCCGCCGTTCCTGGCGTCCGATCCGGGAGTGAACAGCGGCTACATGCTGAGCCAGTACACGGCCGCGGCGCTGGTCGGGGAGAACCGGGTGCTGTCCCATCCGGCCAGCGTCGAGTCGATCCCCACCTCCGGCAGCCAGGAGGACCACGTCTCGATGGGCTGGGGCGCGGGGCGCAAGCTGCAACACGTCCTGGACAACACGGTGAACGTGCTCGCGGTCGAGGTGCTGTGCGCCGTCGAGGGCGTCGGGCACCGCGCCCCGCTGGCGAACGCCCCGGGCACCGCCGCGGCCGTCGACACCGTGCGCGCGGTGGTACCTCCTCTGGAGGACGACCGGGTCGTGGCCGACGACCTGCGCACGGTGGCGAACCTGATCCGCACCGGCGAGCTGGTCCGCGCGACCGAGACGGCCGTCGGGGCGCTCCACTAGCGCCCCGGCATGGCAACCGGCCGGAACGAACGGATGTCATCGGCCGGACGGTTCACGGATCGGGCGTGCCCCACTAGCGTTACCGGCGGAGCCACGAACGGAGCCGGAGATGTCGAACACGCTCGAGGACCTGCTCGAGGAGGACCGCACCTTCCCTCCGCCGGAGGACTTCCAGCGGGAGGCGCTGGTCTCCGACGAGAAGCTGTACCGGGAGGCCGCCGAGGACCGGCTGGCGTTCTGGGAGCGTCAGGCCCGTGAGCTGGTCGACTGGTACGAGGAGTGGGACGAGGTCCTGGACTGGGACCTGCCCGACGCCAAGTGGTTCGTCGGCGGCAAGCTCAACGTGTCGTACAACTGTCTGGACCGCCACGTCGAGGCGGGCCGGGGCGACAAGGTGGCGTTCCACTGGGAGGGTGAGCCCGGCGATCAGCGGACGATCACCTACGCCGACCTGCTGGACGAGGTGTCGCGGCTGGCGAACGTCCTGACGGACCTCGGGGTCGGCAAGGGCGACCGGGTGGCGATTTACCTCCCGATGGTCCCGGAGCTGCCGGTGGCGCTGCTGGCGTGCGCGCGGATCGGGGCGCCGCACTCGGTGGTGTTCGGCGGCTTCTCGGCGGCCTCGCTGCGCGACCGCATCCAGGACGCCGAGGCCAAGGTGCTGATCACCGCGGACGGCGGCTGGCGCCGCGGGGACGTCGTCGACCTCAAGGGTCCGTCGGACGAGGCGCTGGCCGACTGCCCGTCGATCGAGCACGTGCTGGTCGTGCAGCGCACCGACAACGACGTGTCGATGACCGAGGGTCGCGACCACTGGTACCACGACCTCGTGTCTGACGCGTCGGCGCAGTGCGAACCGGCTCGCATGGACGCCGAGGACCTGCTGTACCTGCTGTACACGTCGGGGACGACCGGCCAGCCCAAGGGGATCATGCACACGACCGGCGGGTACCTCACCCAGGTCGCGTTCACCCACAAGTACGTGTTCGACCTGCACCCCGACGAGGACATCTACTGGTGCACCGCCGACATCGGCTGGGTCACCGGGCACAGCTACATCGTGTACGGACCGCTGACGAACGGTGCGACCTCGGTCATGTACGAGGGCGCCCCCAACCACCCGGACGAGGCGCGGCTGTGGGAGATCGTCGAGCGCTACGACGTCAGCATCTTCTACACCGCCCCGACCGCGATCCGCGCGTTCATGAAATGGGGCGAGCAACATCCGGAGTCCCACGACCTGTCGAGCCTGGAGGTCCTGGGCACGGTCGGTGAGCCGATCAACCCGGAGGCGTGGATCTGGTACTGGGAGGTGATCGGCAACGGCGAGTGCCCGGTCGTGGACACCTGGTGGCAGACCGAGACGGGCGGGATCATGATCTCGCCCCTGCCGGGCGTCACCACCCTGAAGCCCGGGTCGGCGACCCGGCCGCTGCCCGGCATCTCGGCCGAGGTCGTGGACGACGACGGTGAGCCCGTCGACGCGCCCGGGGGCGGGTTCCTGACGATCACCGAGCCGTGGCCGTCGATGCTGCGCGGTATCTGGGGTGATCCCGACCGCTACCGCGACACCTACTGGTCGCGGTTCGCGGGGCGGTACTTCGCCGGCGACGGCGCCAAGATCGACGACGACGGGTTCCTGTGGGTGCTGGGACGGGTCGACGACGTCATGAACGTGGCCGGTCACCGCATCTCCACCGCCGAGGTCGAATCCGCGCTGGTGAGCCACGAGGCGGTGGCCGAGGCCGCCGTGATCGGGCGAGCCGATCCGGAGAAGGGCCAGGCGATCGCCGCGTTCGTGAGCCTGCGCCCCGGCCACGAGGACACCGAGGACCTGGCCGCCGAGCTGCGGGAGCACGTGGCCACCGAGATCGGCAAGATCGCCCGCCCCGCCACCATCCTGTTCACACAGGAGCTGCCCAAGACCCGCAGCGGGAAGATCATGCGCCGGCTGCTCAAGGACATCGCCGAGGACGAGCAGCTCGGCGACACCACCACCCTGGCCGACGAGGGCGTCGTCGACCAGATCAAGCGGCGCTACCTGGACCGCGACGACGGGGGGAACTGATGGGGAGCTCCGACCGCTGATGTCCGAGGTCGACGTCGCGGTGGTGGGTGCCGGTCTGGCCGGGCTCACCACGGCGCGCCGGCTGGCCCAGACCGGGCGGTCCACCGTGGTCCTCGAGGCCCGCGACCGGGTCGGAGGGCGCACGCTCAACCACCACCTCGACGACGGCCAGGTCGTCGAGGTCGGCGGCCAATGGATCGGCCCGACCCAGGACCGCGTCCTGTCGCTGGTCGCCGAGCTCGACCTGGAGACCTTCCCGACCTACGACGACGGCAAGAACCTGCTGGTGTGGGGAGATCGGCGGCGGCGGTACGCGGGCTCGATCCCTCGGTTCGGGATCGGGGCGCTGCTGGACATCGGCGTGGCCCAGCTTCGCCTCGAGCGGCTCGCCCGCACCGTGCCGCTGCACGCCCCGTGGGAGGCACCGGACGCGGAGGCGCTGGACTCGCAGACCTTCTGGTCGTGGATCCAGGAGCACGTGCGCACCGAGGACGCCCGGGGCGCGATCGAGGCGGTCTGCGAGGCGATCTGGTCGATGCAGTCCAAGGAGGTCTCGCTGCTGCACGTGCTGTTCTACATCCGCTCGGCCGGCGGTCTGGACCCGATGCTGGACACGGGCGGCGGGGCGCAGCAGGACCGCATCGTCGGCGGCTCGCAGCGGATCTGCCAGGTGATGGCCCAGGACCTCGACGTCCGGTTGGGCTCACCGGTCCGCAGGATCGAGCACGGCGGTGAGCGGGTCCGCATCACGGCGGACGGGGTCGACGTGACGGCCGACCGCGTGGTCGTCGCGGTCCCGCCCGCGCTGACGACGAGGATCGAGTACGACCCGCCGTTGCCGGGGCGTCGCGACCAGATGGCACAACGCATGCCGCTCGGGTCGATCATCAAGGTCATGGCCGTCTACGACGCCCCGTTCTGGCGCGACTTCGGCCTGTCGGGCCAGGCCCTCAGCGACGCCGGTCCCGTGCGCTTCACCTTCGACAACACCCCACCCAGCGGCGCCCCGGGGGTGCTCCTGGGCTTCGTGGAGGGCAGCCACGCACGTGAGCTCGACCGGCTGGACCGGGAGGCTCGGGAGGCGGCGGTGATCGACGCGTTCGCGCAGGTGTTCGGTCCCCGCGCCCGCCGGCACCGGTCCTACATCGAACGGTCCTGGGCGCAGGAGGTGTGGACCCGCGGCTGCTACGGATGCATGTTCACGCCGGGAGGCTGGACCGAGTTCGGCGACGCGCTCCGCGCCCCGATCGGACGGATCCACTGGGCCGGCTCCGAGACCGCGACGGTCTGGAACGGCTACATGGACGGGGCGGTCCGCTCCGGCGAACGCGCCGCCCGCGCGATCCTCGCCGCCTCCCCCTGACCCATGACACCGAGGCTGATCAGCTCCCGGGGTCGACCACCACGAGGACCTCGCCGGCATCGACCTGGTCGCCTCCGGCGACGCGGACCTCGGCGACCGCACCGTCCTCCGGGGCGGTGATGCGGTGCTCCATCTTCATCGCCTCGACGATCACCAGCAGATCGCCCGCAGCGACCTCGTCCCCCTCGGCAACCGCCACCGACACCACCGAACCGGGCATCGGGGCGAGGGTCGCCCCGGCGACCTCCTCCAGACCGGCGCGCGGGAACCGCAGCACCTCCTTGAGAGTCACCGCCCCGGCCGGCGTGTGGACCCGGACCTGCGTGTCGCCGGTCACCTCGTCGACGACACGCGAGAGGCGGGCGGTGAAGCGCCGGCCGCCGACCTCGAGGTCGTCGGGGCCGAACCGGTGGACGGTGGCCCGGTCCCCGTCGACCTCGACGCTCCAGGTCCGCTCGCCGGTGCGGTGGTAGTGGACGACGAGCATCCGCCCGCCGTGCGAGTAGCGGGCGCGCTGCTCGTGGCCACGGTTGTTGCGCCACCCGGACGGGATCGTGGACTGGACGCGCGCCTCCTGACAGCGTTCGGACTCACGCTCCAGGGTCGCGGCGATCACCGCGTGACGGACCGCGGTCGTCGAGGGCGCGAACGTGCGGTCGTCCGGCTCGGGGAACCGCTCCTCAAGGAACGCCGTGGTGGTCTTGCCGGTGAGGAAGTCCGGGTCGCGCAGGCAGGCGACGAGCAGGTCCCGGTTGGTCGTGACGCCGTGGATGAACGTCGCCTCCAGGGCGCGCGCGAGCAGCCGTGCCGCGTCGTCGCGCGTATCACCGTGCGCGATCACCTTCGCGAGCATGGGGTCGTAGTGGGGCGAGATGACGCTGCCTCCGGACACGCCGGTGTCCCAGCGCACGCCCGGCAGGTCGGCCGGCTCGAAGGCGTGCAGGGTGCCGGTCGCCGGCAGGTACTCGTTCGCCGGATCCTCCGCGTAGAGCCGGGCTTCGACCGCGTGTCCCGACTGGCGGACCTCCTCCTGGGTGAACGGCAGACGTTCGCCCTGCGCGACGAGCAGCTGCAGGCGCACCAGGTCGACGTCGCAGACCAGCTCGGTGACCGGATGTTCGACCTGCAGGCGCGTGTTCACCTCGAGGAAGTGGAAGTCACCACCACCACTTCCCCGGCCGTCCGCTTGGCCGAGGACGAACTCCACCGTCCCGGCGTTGCGGTAGTCCAGCGCCCGGCCGGCGGCGACGGCAGCCTCACCCATCTCCTTGCGCAGCTGCGGCGCCAGCGCGGTCGACGGGGTCTCCTCGATGACCTTCTGGTGACGCCGTTGGATCGAGCACTCGCGCTCGAACAGGTGCAGCAGGTTGCCGTGGGTGTCGCCGATGATCTGGATCTCGACGTGTCTGGGGCGCTCGACGAACCGTTCGAGG
>CAZHZQ010000026.1:0-12025 GCA_964537235.1 uncultured Actinomycetota bacterium
GATGGCTTCGACGGGGCAGACCGGCTCACAAGCGGCACAGTCGATGCACTCGGTGGGGTGGATGTAGAGCATCCGCTCGCCCTCGTAGATGCAGTCGACCGGGCACTCCTCGACGCAGGCCTTGTCCTTGACGTCGATGCACGGCTCGGCGATGACGTAGGTCACGTTTCCTCCTCGTTCCGTCGCGATGCGCTGACGGGGCGGTCGCCTCCGTCGACCCGACCCGGCTCGTCTCCTCTTGGTGTCGTCCGGGTGGGCATCCGCATCGGGCGGGCTCGTTCTATGGTCCGGTTACAGCCTACCGAGGGCGCGCCTGTGGCCACGATCCGGTTCCCGTCGTCCGACGGGATCGAGCTCACCGGGGATCTGCGCTTCCCCGAGGACGCCGACGAGCACGGAGGCGTCGCCGTCGTGTGCCATCCGCACGCCTCGTTCGGCGGGTCGATGGAGTCGTGGATGATCCCGGTCCTGCAGTCCGCGCTCGTGTCCGAGGGGTGGATGGCGCTGCGGTTCGACTTCCGTGGTGTCGGCGAGTCAGACGGGCAGCACGGGGTCGGGGACGGTGAGGTCGCGGATGTCGCCGGGGCGGTGGACCGCGTCCTCGAACACGGCCAGGGTCCGCTGCTGCTCATCGGCTGCTCGTTCGGGGCGGCCGTGTCCCTGCGGCATGCGGTCGACGACGCGCGCGTCGACGGGTGGGTGGGCGTCGGGCTCCCGGTGGCGACGGAGGAGGTCGACGACGACCTGCTCGGGGCGCTCGGTGAGTGGACGATCCCGAAGCTGTTCGTCCACGGATCCGGCGACCAGATCACGCCGGTCGAGGAGATCCGTTCGGTCGTCGACGGCGCTGCCGAACCCAAGGACCTCACGGTCATCGACGGTGCCGACCACTTCCTGATGGCGCACGCGGACGAGCTGACCCGTGCGGTCGTCGGCTTCTCGCGGCAGCTGCGCGGGATCGACGACGGGGACGAGGACGACAGCTGATGGTCCGGTTCGTCAACCGTCTGACCCGCGACGACGTCGGTGATCGCGTCGTGATCCGTCGCTGGGTCGCCGACGACGAACGGGGGCTCGTCCCGAGCGACGTCCTCGGCCACCTCGAGTCCTGGTCCGAGGACGGCGTGCTGGTGGTCCGCCGGAAGGACGACGAGCTGGTGGAGGTCGACGAGCGCGACATCCTCGCGGCGAAGACGATCCCGCCCCCGCCCGAGCCGCGCCGCTGACCCCAGTCGAGTGGCAGCGTGGTCGCAGATCTGCGTCTGAGCTGCCACTCAACGGGGTTAGAGGGCCTCCGCGGTGAGGGCGGAGACGTGCCGGGCGTGCCCTTCGACGTGGTCGGGCAGCGACCTGAGCAGCTCCTGGAGGGTGATCTTGGCCCCGTCCGTGTCGATCGCGACGTTGTCGAGCTCCTCGACCCGGATGTCCTTGATCGTCGACCGCAGGTCGTTCTGGGACTGGTCGAGCTGCGCCGCGAGGTCGTCGGTGTCGGTCTCGCGGTACTCCTGGAGCCGTTCCTCCTCGACGTCCTCGAGGGCCGGCAGCTCCGGTTCGTCGTCGCTGCGGAGCTGGACGATCGCGTCCCGGTAGGCGCGGTTGCTGTCGCGGAGGTGACCGACGATCTCGCGGGGCGTCCAGTCCAGCTGGGGGGGGTTGGCCGTGAAGTGTCCGGTGCCGACCAGTTGCTCGAGTGCCTCCTCGGTCGGCGCGGCGTCCCACCCGGCGTCCGTGAGCATGCCGACCCGGCTCGCGACCAGGTCCTGCTGCACGCCCAGCTGCTTCAGTACCTCCTGGATGAAGTTCTCGCTCGTCACGCGGTTGCCTCCGTGCGGATCGCCTTCGCCCCGAACGTAGGTGACACGCCCCGACCGCCTCTGGCCGCACGACCGGTGTCGGGCGCTGCCCGAGGAGGCCGCTCAGGCGTCGGTGAGCTCCCGCACCAGGACCAGATGGGCGACCGCGGCGTTGCGCCTCCAGTGGTCGGTGCGGTCCTTGCCCGGCGGGTCGTACTTGTCGTGGAACGCCTCGAGGGCGGCATCCCGACGGGGGTCGTTCTCGCCGAGGAACGCGGCACGGGCGAGCCAGGACCGCTCTCCGATGCGCAGGACACCCTGCTCGTCGGCCTGCAGGTTCAGGCACCACGTGGTCAGACCACCCGAGCCGGAGAACAGGTACACGCCCCCCTCGGCGGGCACGAACCACAGCTCGGCGGTGTGGCGCCTGGCCGTCACACGCTGCGTCGTCGTCAGGTAGCAGTAGCGTTCATCGACGAGCTCGTCGGGGAGCTGCATGGTCCCATCCGTTGCCTGCGGACGTGACCGTATCCAACGCGACGTCGACCACGACGGGACGATGGTCTGACGCCCGCGGGGCGCCGACCCACGCGGCGGTCGGGGTCATGCCGCGCACCAGGATCCAGTCGATGCGGAAGAACGGCCCGGAACCGTCCGGCCAGGTGAAGCCGGGACCGTCCCCGGCCTCGATCTGCGGGTCGCGGAACCCCGCCGCGGCCAGCAGCCGGTACGGGTCGCTGCGCCGCGTGGAGTTCAGGTCCCCACCCACGATCGCGGGCAGCTGTGGGTCGAGGGCGTCGATGATCGCCGCCATCTCCACGTGCCGCATGCTCGCTTCGAACCCCTGCCGCTCCACCACCGACGCTCCGCACAGCGGACACGGCGACGTCAGGTGCGCGGAGACCACCTGCACCGGCTGACCGTCGAGGTCCACGACCGCGATCGTGGTGGGCCGCGCGCCCCCGATCGGCTCGAGCCGCCGTTCCTCCAGGATCGGGAACCGGCTGAGCACGGCGACCCCGCCGATCCGTCCCGACTCACGCGGCTCGAACGACATGTGGGGCAGGACGTGTCCGAGCTGCGCCCGGAGCTCCTCGGCGCGCCCCGGTTGGACCTCCTGCACCAGCAGCAGGTCGGGCTCCTCGTCGCGGACCAGCTCGACCACATGGGAGACGTCGGGCGACTGGATGAAGGTGTTGTAGCTGGCGATCCGGAGGTCCGGCTCGACGTCCGGCGGCCCGCCGAGGAACAGCCCGCCGTACGCCCACACGAACAGGACGGCCGGTACGGCCGTCGCCAGCGCCCCGCGCCACGACCGCGCCAGCAGTGCTACCAGCAGCAGCGGCACCCCCGGCAACGACCACCAGAAGGTGGTCGCGTTGATCGGGAGGGTCCAGCTGTGGTCGCCGTAGAACACCCAGGCCAGCAGTGCCCCCGTCGCCGCCAGCCCGTAGAGGACGGCCGCCGCGAGCGCCAGGCGGCGGGGCAGGCTCGGGGCGCCGGGTCGGGCGTTCGATCCGACGCTCAATCCGACGGTGCCTGCCCGAGGCGGTGGACCAGGATCCGGTTGGTCCCCCCGTGGCCCCCGGGGATCCCCGACACGATCACGACCGCGTCGCCGCGCTCGCCCAGCCGTCCCTCCAAGCACGCCTCGTCGGCCATGAGGATCAGGTCACGGGTGTGGTCGCGCTCGGGGACGAGGTCACCGACGCTGCCCCACATCAGCGCCATCCGACGCATGGTGCGCTCACTCGGGGTCAGGCCGATGATCGGCACGGGCGGACGGAACTTGCTGACGAGCTGCACCGACGAGCCGGACAGGCTGAACACGACCAACGCCTTGGCCTTGACGTCGCCCGCCGCCTGCACCGCGGCCTTGGCGACCACCCGGTCGATCGTCATGTCCTCGTGGGTCGGCTCGGGTGGGTGGGACATGTGTCGGCTGGATTCGGCGACCTCGATGATCTGCGACATCGTGCGGACCGCCTCGACCGGGTAGCGCCCGGTCGCGGTCTCGCCGGACAGCATCAGCGCGTCCGTGCCGTCGAACACGGCGTTGGCGACGTCCGAGGCCTCCGCCCGGGTGGGGCGCGGGTTGCGGATCATCGAGTCCAGCATCTCGGTCGCCGTGATGACGGGGCGACCGCGGGCGTTGGCCAGCGCGATGATGTCCTTCTGGAGGGAGGGGACGCGCTCCGGTCCGATCTCGACCCCCAGATCGCCCCGCGCGACCATCACCGCGTCGGACACCCCCACGAGATCACGCAGGTTGTCGATGACCTCGGGGCGCTCGAGCTTCGCGATGACGGGCTGCTCGCCGCCCTTCTCGCGGATCAACTCGCGCACCTCGTCGACATCGTCCGGGTGGCGTATGAACGACTGGGCGATCCAGTCGATGCCCATCTCGACCATGACCTCGACATCCTCACGGTCCTTGTCCGTGAGACTGCGCGCCGACACCGCCACCCCGGGGAGGTTCACGCCCTTCCGTGACTTGGCGGTGCCACCCGCGACGACCCGGCAGTGGACGCGGTCGCCGTCCACCCGTGAGACCACCAGGCGCAGCAGCCCGTCGTCCATGAGCACGAGCGCTCCCGGCTCGACATCGTCCGCGAGCTCGGCGTAGGTGACCGGCAGCAGGGGCCGGCCGTCGTCGTCCCGATGCTCCTCGAGCTCGTGCGCTCCGCCCACGAGGATGGCGTCCCCACCGTCCACCAGCTCGATGCCCTCCTCGGGCAACCGGCCCAGACGGATCTTGGGGCCCTGCAGGTCGCCCATGCTGCCCACGTGGCGGTCCAGCTCCGCGGCCGCCTTGCGGACCTGCTCCAGACGCTCGGCGTGCCCGTCGTGGGTGCCGTGCGAGAAGTTGAGGCGCACCACGTCGATACCCGCCGCGAGCGCGGCCTTCAGCTTGCTCGGATCATCGAGCGCAGGGCCGAGCGTCGCCACGATCTTCGCACGGCGCATCTCCGGCTACCTCCGTGTCTGGTCGCGGCTACGGACCCATCTGCTGGGAACCATCGTAGGACCGCGAGCACCGATCACGACGGGCCGGGCGACGGCGTCGGGGGTGGCGGCAGGCTCGTCGGCACGTCGCCCGCCGCGACATCGGCCACGAGCTGCTCCAACCGCGGGCGGACCGCCTCGTACGCATCGGCGGCATCTCCCGGGACCAGGCGGTACGCCTCGACCCCGAGGGTCGGGAGCTCCTCGCCGTCGGTGACATGCGCGATCACCCCCCGCAGGGCCAGGTCGTGACGCTTGACGACCGACACGACCACGTGCTGGGCGAGCTCCTCGGTTGCCGGCTCCTCGAGGTCGGCGATGACCTCGGTCAGGTCGACGCCCCAGCCGATCAGGAACCCGTCCGGGACGAACACGTCGACGACGCCGGCGACGAGGTCCGGATCACCGAAGGGCATGACCGCCCGGACGGGCGGTTCACCGCCGTAGAGCTCCTCCGAGGTGCCCTGGGCCGCCCGGACCGGGGCCGGCGCGTCCGCGCCGGTCGGGACGGACCCGACGACGACGCGCAGCTCCGACCGGACCGTCCGCGCCCCGGCATCGAACCCGGAGCGGACGGCGGCGAAGGTCACGGACGGCGACCGCACCACGATGCCGGCGCCGGCGTCGGGCCGGGACAGCGCCGCGGCAGCGCCGGCCAGGAACGCCCCCTGCTGCAGGTCCCAGCCCAGGGTCGCCACGTTGCCGGGCGGCTCGGTCAGGGTCCCGTCGATCAGGCAGAAGTCGGTCTGCGGGAAGCGGGGCGCGAGCGCGGCGATGTCGTCCGCACCGTCCGGGCCGACCGTGCAGACGAGCTCGGCGCCCCGCTCGGCGGCGAACGCGATCTGATCCCGACGGAAGGACTCGTCCGGCGGCGCCAGGACGCGGATCTCGGCCACGTCCAGGTCCTGATCGTCCTCGACGTCCGCGGCGGCATCCTCCACCGAGCGGTTCTCCAGCGTCGCGACGCCGACGGGTGGCGCGAGCACGACCACGACACGCAGACCGCTGGCCGGCGTCCCGCTGGCCGGGGCGGTTGGAGCCCCGGTGGTGGGACCGGGCCGCGGATCGTCGCCCGGCACGCACGCGACGGACATCGTCACCGCCAGGAGGGCGGCCACGGAGGCGGCGAGGAAGCGACCGGTCACGCGGATCGCAGCAGCGTGCAACGGAGCCGCCGACGGTCGTTGTCGCGGTTCGGGTCGACGATCACGATCGACTGCCAGGTGCCCAGCACCAGGTCACCGCCCTCCACGGGGACCGTCAGCGACGGGGACACGAACGCGGGCAACAGGTGGTCACCTCCGTGTCCGCGCGCCCCGTGACTGTGGGTCCAACGGTCGTCACGTGGCAGCAGCCGCTCGAGCACCTCCACGAGGTCCTGCTCGGAGCCCGCGCCGGTCTCCATCAGGGCCAGGCCCGCGGTCGCGTGGAGCAGGAACAGGTGCACGATCCCGTCCCCGCCGGCGTCGCGGACGACGCCACGGACCTCCCCCGTGACGTCGAGCACCCGCCGGCCGGCGGTGTCGAACGTGAGCTCACGGGTGTCGGTCACGGTCAGCTCCCTTCGGGTCGCAGCGTGCGGTAGGCACCGCGGAAGAACAGCAGGGGGTCCGGAGGGTCGCCGAGGCCGATCCCCACCGCCTCACCGACGACGATCTGGTGGTCGCCGGCAGCGTGGGCCGCCCACACCTCGCAGTCGACGTACCCGATGGCCGCGTCGAGGACCGGGGCGCCGGTGACCGCCGCGTGGTGCTGGATCCCCGAGAACTGCTCGCCGCCGGACGGCCGGTAGGGGTCGGCGAAGTGGACCGCCACCCCGTCGTCGTCCTCGTGGAGGAACGACAGCGCGAACACCCCGCTGGATGCCACCAGCGCGCACATGTTCGTGTCCCGCTCGACGCACACCAGCGCGAGCAACGGATCCAGGGACACGGACGCGACCGCGTTCGCGGTCATCCCGTGGATCGTGCCCTCGTGGACCGTCGTCATGACCGACACCCCGGTGGCGAAGCGCCCCATCACGTCGCGGAAGGCGCGCGCGCTGGGATCGGCGCTCTCGCGCGAGATCACGACGCGTCCTCCAACCCGGCGAACAGATCGGTCTCCTCGTCCGGGCCGGGGCCGTCCAGACGGATGTAGTGCTCGGTCCCGAACACCTCCCGGGCGACGTCGTCGGGGAGGTTGAGGAAGAACGAGTCCGGCCCGATCTGGGACGCGTGGGCGCGCAGCGCCGCGCGCTTGCGCCGGAGCCAGGGGCGGACGTCGACGGACGTGGTGATCTGCTCGTCGGACACACCGAACGGGACGTCGTCCTCGTCCTCGATCGGGTCGTCGCCGAACGGGGACGCCAGCCCCTCTTCCAGCATGCGTCGGTGGAACGCGAACAGCCGGCTGCGGGGCAACGCGTGCACGTAGCGCTTCGGGACCTGCCAGGGCGGCCCGGCGTCGGGCAGCGCCTCCCCGTCCGCGGCCAGCTCGATCGCGCGGTCGGTCACGCGGTTGGCCTTGACGTGGTCGGGGTGCCCGTAGGTCCCCGACTCGTCGTCGCTGATCACGACGTCGGGGCGCAGGTCACGGATGATCCGAGCCAGCCGCCCCGCCGCCTCGTCCAGATCCGCCCGGTGGAACGAGCCCTCCCGTTCGTTGGCCGGCTCGCCCACCATGCCGCTGTCGCGGTAGCCGAGGAACTCGTGGTCGGTGACCCCGAGCGCATCCAGCGCGGCCGCCAGCTCGCGCTCCCGGATCGTGGTCATCTCCTCGTCGCCGAGGTCGATGCCGGCGAGGTTCTCGCCCTCCTCGCCGCCGGTGCACGTGACGACCTTCACCCCGACGCCCGCGTCGACGTAGCGCGCGAGGATGCCGCCGCAGGCGATCGATTCGTCGTCGGGGTGCGGATGCACCGACAGGAGCGCACGCGACACGGTTCCTCCAGGTCAGCTTCGAGTTGACTCCTCCGAGAGCCTACTGGGGGCGCCCGGATAGCCTCCCAGGCGATGGACATCGATCTGGTCGAGGACCGCGCACGCGTCACGGAGGCGCTCGGGGCGGTGGACGCCCCCGTCGTCGGGGTGGACGTCGAGCGGGGCGACGGCGAACGGTACTTCCGTGAGGCCGCACTCGTCCAGGTCGGGATCGAGGGGCGCTGCGTGCTGCTCGACGCCGTGCGGATGACCGATCTCGCGCCGTTGTCCGACTTCCTCGACGGGCGCTTGGCGGTGTTCCACGCCATCGAGAACGACGTCGAACCGATGGAGGACGCCGGCGTCCCGCTCGAGCACGTCGCCGACACGCAGGTCGCCGCACAGATGCTCGGGCTGCCGTTCGGCCTGTCGTCGCTGCTCGAGGAGCTGCTCGGCGTCGAGCTCACCGAGGACAAGTCGCGTCTGCAACGTGCGGACTGGGAGCGACGCCCCCTGACCGACGAGATGGTCGCCTACGCCGCCGGGGACGTGGTGCACCTGCCGGCCCTGTGGGAGTCCCTGGACCGGCAGCTGAAGGCCGAGGGCCGGATGAGCTGGTACGAGCAGGAACTGACCGCGAACCTGGCGCACGCGCGGGCCGACACCCGCTCGTGGGACCGCACCAGCGGCCTCGGACGGCTGGACGGGCACGGGCGGGCGGTCCTGCGGGAGGTGTGGGAGGAACGGGAGCGCATCGCCCGCGAGCACGACATCGCCCCCCAACGCATCGCGCGGGACGACGCCCTGATCGACATCGCGATGGCGGACCCCGACTCCCGTGGGGACGTCGCCGACGCGCTGCGGGGACGCCAGATGCGCGAGTGGGGCAGCCAGCTGCTGGCCGCCGCGCGACGCGGCTCGTCGCGCCCCGACGTCCCCCGCCCCTCGGAGCATCGCGCCCCGACCGACGAGGACCGCGCCGCCCACGACCGCATGCGCAGGGAACGGGCGCGGATCGCCGAGGAGATCGGACTGGATCCGGGGGTCCTGTGTCCCAGCCGCGTGCTGTGGCCGGCGGTGCTGTCGGATCCCGACGGCCCCGAGGAACTGTGCGCGGCGGCCGGTTTCCGGCCCTGGCAGTGCCAGGTTCTCGGCGAACGGCTCTGGGACGCCTGCCTGGGACCGGAACGCGATGCGCCGGAGCCGGACGGTTGAGACATCTCCGACCTGTCCGAACGCCGTATCAAGACCTCGCCCGTACGTGCCGTTACTAGGGCGACACGGGGACGAAGGGACCGGCCGTGATCCGAGTGCTCGTCATCGATGACGATCCAGCTGTCCGGGAGGTCGTCCAGACGCTCCTGGAGCTCGAACGGGGATGGCAGGTGGAGACCGTGGTGGACGGTGAGGCCGCCAAGAGGCGGCTCTCCAGCGACTCCGGCGAATCCGGCGACTCCGGCCCGATCCCCGACCTGCTCGTGCTCGACGTGATGATGCCCGGCGTCGACGGCTTCCAGGTGCTGTCGTGGCTGCGGAGCCACGAGAACCTCTACGACATCCCCGTCGTGATGCTCACGGCACGGACGACCTTCGAGGACGAGACCGAGGGCTGGGAGCGCGGCTGCGACGCCTACGTGAGCAAACCGTTCGAGACCGACGACCTCCTGGACGTCCTGGACATGGTCCTCGAGGCCAGCCCCGACCTGCGCATCGCCCGCCGCCACCGCCGACTCGCCGAACTGCTCGAGCCGGCCTGAATCAGCCGACCTCGGCGAGCTTGCGCGCGAGGATCGACGGCATCTGGAACTCGACGTCCTCGTCCACGAGGTGGATCGTGTCGACGTGGTCGGTACCGCGGTCCCGGAACCAGTCGATCACCTGCTGGACGAGCTTCTCGGGAGCGCTGGCCCCGGAGGTGAGCCCGACGACCGCGACACCGTGCATCCAGGACTCGTCGATCTCGGTGACGTCGTCGATCAGGTGGGCGTCGACGCCGCGGGCCTTGGCGACCTCGACCAGTCGGTTGGAGTTCGAGGAGTTCTGTGAGCCGACGACCAGCACGAGGTCGGCCCGCCCGGTGAGCTGCTTGACGGCGTCCTGTCGGTTCTGGGTCGCGTAGCAGATGTCGTCGCTCTTGGGCTGGCGCAGGTTGGGGAAGCGCTCGCCGAGCCGGGCGACCACGTCGGCGGTGTCGTCCATCGACAGGGTCGTCTGGGTGATGTAGGCGACCTCGGCATCCTGATCGATGTCGAGGTCGTCCACGTCCTCGGGGGTCTCGACGAGCTGGATCGCCCCGGGATCGGTCTGCCCCATCGTGCCGACCACCTCCTGGTGGCCCTCGTGGCCGATCAGCACGATCGGCAGATCGCGCTGCGTGTAGCGCTTGGCCTCCGCGTGAACCTTGGTGACCAGCGGGCAGGTCGCGTCGATCAGCGTGTGGTCACGCTCCTCGGAGTGGCGGAACGCCGACTCGGGCGACCCGTGGGCGCTGAACACGACCACGGCGCTGGCGGGGATCTCGCGCTCGTCCTCGACGAAGATCGCACCCTTGTGGCGCAGCTCCTCGACCACGTGGGTGTTGTGGACGATCTCGTGGCGGACGTAGACCGGCGGTCCGTAGGCCTCCAGGGCCTTCTCGACGATCAGCACGGCCCGGTCCACGCCGGCACAGAAACCGCGCGGCGCGGCGAGCAGGAGCGTGTCAGGAAAGTCGGGCACGTGGGATCCTCGAACGGGAGCGAGGTGCGTGGTCAGGGTACGCCGGGGCGGGAGGGGCCGCGAACCTGGAGGACGGCCGGTTGCCGCACCGCGGGCGGGACGCCGCGTACGCTCTTGCGTGACTGACCGAACGACCAGACCAGGGGGCCAGGTGCACGTGATCGTCGGCGGCTGCGGTCGCCTCGGGGCCGAGATCGCCACCCGCTTCTCCGGGGAGGGCGACGACGTCGTCGTCATCGACATCGAGGAGACCGCCTTCGACCGCCTGGGATCGCCGTTCAACGGCGAGACCATGGTCGGCAACGTCACCGACCGCGACGTCCTCGAGCGCGGAGGCGTCGCCGAGACCGACGGCGTGCTCGCGGTGACCCGCTTCGACAACGCGAACCTGATGGCCGTGGAGATCGCCACCCACCTCTACGGGGTCGAGCGGGCCGTCGCACGGCTCTTCAACCCCGAGCGGGAGGCCAGCTACCGCAAGCTCGGCGTCCGGTACGTCTCCTCCACGGGACTGCAGGCCAAGCAGTTCCTGAACGAGTTCCGCGAGGGCACGTTCCGCCAGCACCTGATGTTCGACCACGGCGACGTGGAGATCGTCGAGATGCGGCTCAGTTCGTCCGCCGCCGGCGTGGCGGTGCGCGACTTCGAGATCGCCGGTCGCCTGCGGGTCAGCGCGATCGACCGTGCCGACCGTGTCTTCATCCCCCGCCCCCAGGACCGCCTCGAGTCCGGCGACACCGTCGTCGCCGCGGTCCGCCGCGGGGTGCGCAAGCGCGTCCTCGACCTGATCGAGGACCAGCGGCACGCGGCCTACCAGGACGTCGGGAGGTGACGCCGTGTTCGTCGTGATCGCCGGTGGCGGCAAGGTCGGGCGGTACATCGCCGCCGACCTCGTCGACCGCGGCCACGAGGTGTCGGTCATCGAACGGAAGCGCGGACGCTGCGAGCAGCTCGTCGCCAACCATCCCGTCCTCGTGATCGAGGGTGACGCGGGTGACGTCGAGTACCTCGAACAGGCCCGGCTGGACCGTGCCGACGTGTTCGTCGCCACGACCCGCGAGGACGACGACAACCTCGTGGCGTGCCAGCTGGCCCGCGTCGAGTTCGGGGTCCGGCGGACGATCTCCCGGGTGAACTCCCCGAAGAACGTGGAGATCTTCGAGAAGATGGGCATCGAGGCGGTCTCCTCGACGACCCTGATGGCCAGGATGCTCGAGGAGGAGGTCACCGTCGGCGAGCTGATCCACCTGCACACCCTGAAGGCCGGCAAGGTGGACCTGGTCGAGGTGCGGATCCCCGACGAGGATCAGGACAAGACCCCCGAACCACGCTTCGTGTCCGATCTGGAGCTCCCGCACGAGTCGGTGCTGGTGTGCATCTTCCGGAAGGCCGACGGCACCGAGCAGACCATCATCCCCCGGGGGACGACGGAGGTCCTGCCGGGTGACGAGGTCATCGCGCTGACCACGCCCGAGCTCGAGGACCAACTGCGCCGCATACTCCTCGGGGAGCGGTGACGTGCGGGACTGGCACATCTCCGTCGCCGTGGCGTCGGTCTTCTGACGCATGTTCCTCCGACCCGATCGGGATGATGCACGCCTCGTCGCG
>CAZHZQ010000026.1:12125-22297 GCA_964537235.1 uncultured Actinomycetota bacterium
GGTCTTCTGACGCATGTTCCTCCGACCCGATCGGGATGATGCACGCCTCGTCGCGTACTACGTCGGCAAGGTCATCGAGCTCCTCGGCCTGGCCATGCTGGTCCCCGCGCTGCTGGCGGCCCTGCTCGGCGAGTGGAACTCGCTGACGGCGCTGCTGATCGGGGCGAGCCTCGCGATCACCACAGGCCGGGCCGCCGAACTGCGGCTCCGGACCCGGGCGACGCTGAACTGGTCGCACGGCATGCTCACGGCCGCACTGGCCTGGCTCCTCGGATCTCTGTACGCCGCGGTGCCGCTGTTCCTGTCCGGTCACTTCGGCACGTACCTCGACGCGGTCTTCGAGGGGATGTCGGGGCTGACCACGTCGGGGTTGACGGTCGTGCAGGACCTGGACCACCTCGCGTACTCGATGGCGCTGTGGCGCCACCTGACCCAGTTCATCGGCGGGCAGGGGATCGTCCTCGCGGTGATCTCGCTGTTCGCCGGAGCCGCCGGCCAGCTGGGCACGTTGTACGCCAGCGAGGCGCGCGAGGAACGGATCATGCCGAACGTCGTACGCACCGCGCAGTTCATCTGGCGGGTCGCGCTGGCGTACCTGCTGATCGGGACCGCCGCGCTGTGGATCGCCGGGAGGGTCGCGGGGCTCTCGGCGGGTCGCGCCCTGTACCACGGGGTGACGATCTTCATGGCCGCGTTCGACACCGGCGGGTTCTCGCCGATGTCGACCAGCATCGGCTACTACCACTCGTTGTCCTTCGAGGTGGTGGTGGCCGTGCTGATGGTGGCCGGGGCGCTGTCCTTCGGGGTGCACTACCAGCTGTGGCGCGGCAACCACCGCGAGCTCCTGCGCAACCTCGAGACCCGCTCGATCGCCCTGTCGCTCGTCGCGCTGGCCGGCTTGACGATCCTGGGGCTGGCGAGGAGCGGGACGTACGCGACCGCCGACGCCTTCTTCCGCAAGGGCATGTTCACCGCGCTCTCCGCGCACACCGGGACCGGCTTCGGCGTGAACTCCCCGACCCTGTTCGTGTCGGACTGGGGGCTGATCGCGCCCGCGGCGATCGTCGGCGCGATGGCGCTGGGCGGGATGGCGTCGTCCACGGCCGGAGGTATCAAGGCCGTGCGGATCGGCCTGACCGCGAAGGGCATCTTCAAGGACGTCCGCAAGGTCCTGATGCCGGAGTCCGCCCTGGTCGTCGAGACCTACCACTCGCAGCGCCGGCGCATCCTCCGGGACGAACAGGTCCGGTCCGCGGTCATCATCCTGCTGCTGTACGTGCTCACCTACATGGCCGGAGGACTGCTCGGACTCTTCTACGGGTTCGAGTTCACCGAGGCGATGTTCGAATCGACCTCCGCGACGGCCAACGTCGGCCTGTCCGTGGGCATCACGGCACCGGCCCTTCCGAACCCGCTGAAGGTCCTCTACATCGTCCAGATGTGGATCGGGCGGCTGGAGTTCATGGCGGTCTTCGCCCTCTTCGGGACCTTGATCGCTGCGGTCAGGGGGCGCGGATGAGCCGCCGACCCGAGATCAGCCCCCGCACGTTCGGTCAGCTCCTGCTCGCCGTGTTCGTCGCGATCGCGGTCGTGGCCGTCCTCGGGCACCTGCACGCCACGTTCCCGTCGCGTGACCTCGCCCCGATCATCGAGGGCGTCGAGGGCATCCGGGGCGAGGACGTCGAGCAGATCACGTGCCGGCGCACGCTGCCGGACCGTCCGACCCGGGGTGAGGGGGAGCAGCACGCACCGGTCGGCCTGGTGCGCTCCATCGACGTCGTGGCGTGCCCCAGCGTCTTCGACCCCGATGACGACGGGGGCCCCATCGTCCGGTTCGTCGGTGAGGTCGTGGGCGACGTGCTGCTGCGCGACGGTGGTGCCTGGGTCCTCATGAACGACGACGGCTACGGACTCGAGACCGGCCCGCTGCCGGCCCACGACCAGTACCAGGGGACCAACACCGGGCTGACGGTGTGGCTGCCCGCCGACGTCGTCGACGCCTCCTCGCTGATGCCGGGTCGTCCCGATCGCCGCGGGGACGTCCTGATCGTGGCCGGCGGGGTCCACCGCACGGATCCCGCTGACGGTGGCGGCCTGACCCTGCGGGCGGCCGCCGCCGAGGTGGTCGCTCCCGCGCGCGGGGCACCCCAACCGATCCACGGCCGCCAGGCAGCGCTCGCGGCGCTCCTGGCCCTGGTGACGGGCGCCGTCGCGCTGTACCTGCGCTTCGCCGCGCGCCCCTACGACCGGTAACGGTCCGTGCGCCCCGCGAGCTGACTCGACGGGCACAGATCCTCGATCACACACTCCTCGCAGAGGGGGGTGCGCGCGTCGCAGGTGCGCCGGCCGTGAGCGATGAACAGGTCCGAGACGTCCAGCCAGCGGTCCTCGGGGAACAGCTTCACCAGGTCGCGTTCGATCTTCCCGGGGTCGTCCTGACGGGTCAGCGCGAGCCGCTTGGAGATACGCCGCACGTGGGTGTCCACGACGATCCCGACGTGCCGGTCGAACCCGTTCGACAGCACCACGTTGGCGGTCTTGCGGGCGACACCGGGCAGCGCCAGCAGCTCCTCCATCGTCCCGGGCACCTCCCCGCCGTGCCGCTCCAGGAGCAAGCGCGCCGTGGCCTGGATGTTCTTGGACTTCTGCCGGAAGAAGCCGGTGGGGCGCAGGTGCTCCTCGAGGTCCTCCCGGTCGGCCTCGGCGACCGCCTCGGGACCCGGGTACTTCGGGAAGAAGGTCGCCGTGACCTCGTTCACCTTCTCGTCGGTGCACTGCGCCGACAGGATCGTGGCGACGAGCAGCTCCCACCGATCGGAGAACTCGAGCGCGATCTCGGCATCCGGGTAGGCCTGTTCGAGCCGGTCGAGGATGACCGGCGCCCGCTGGGCCTTGGCCGCGTCTCGGTGGAGGTCGGTCATGTCCCGGCGGAGGGTAGCCAGGCCGGTGGGCCTGTCCGGACGGACGGGGCCCGCCCGACTCAACCATCCCGCCTCACCGGCCGACACTACGTAGTGTCATCGTTCTACTACTCATAGTCACTACAAATGGGAGACGTCGGATGCGCAGGACGTGGGTGAGCAGCGTGGTCGCCGGACTGCTGGTCCTGGCCCCGATCGCGGCCGTGGCACAGTCGGCAGGCCAGGAGGCCGACGAGGGCGACGAGGTCGCGGCGGTCCTCCAGGAGAAGGAGGAGACCGGCGGGGAGCTCGAGGACTCCGAGGAGGTCGACACGCTCGAACTGGTCGACGAGACCGTGACCGACGACGTCGACGAGGGTGACGACCCAGCGGGCGAGAGCAACGACCACGGTGAACGCGTCTCGACCGTCGCGCGGTGCGCCCCGACCGGCAGCTTCGCCGACCACGGGGCGTTCGTGCGGGCCGTCGCCCAGGGCGAGACCGTGACCGTGGACGGCACCACCCACGACCTGTCCACCGCGGAGGGTGTCGCGGCACTGTGCGACTGGGCGACCGCCGACGAGCCGTCGGACGGAGGATCGGTCGAGACCACGTCAGACCACGATGAGAGCGGGGATCGCCCCGAGGACGCCGGCCGCCCGGACCACGCCGGTCCGCCCGCCGACGCCGGTCCTCCGGCCCACGCCGGGACCGCATCGAACGGCAAGGGCGGGGGCAACGGGAAGGCCAACGGCAGGGGCCGCTGAGCGGGAGCCGCAGGTCACGTCCGGGATCGACCTCGAGGCTCGACGGGGAGGACCACGGTGACCGTGGTCCCCTGCCCGAGGATGCTGTCGACCGAGACGGTCCCCCCGTGCCGCTGGGTCGCGTGCCGGACCAGCGCGAGCCCCAGACCCGTGCCGCCCGTCTCCCGCGAGCGGTCCACGTCCACGCGGTAGAAGCGCTCGAAGATCCGGTCGAGGTTGCCCCGGGCGATCCCGATGCCGTTGTCCACGACGCGCAGACGCCACGCCCCGTCCGCCCGCTCGAGATCGACCTCGACACGACCACCGGGACGGTTGTAGACGACGGCGTTGTCGAGGAGGTTCGCGACGATCAGCCTGAGGTCGTCCTCCGTGCCGACCAGGGTGGCCCGGTCGGGGACGCCGACGTCGACGGTCACCTCACGCTCCCCGGCGCGGCGGGAGACCCGCTGGGCCTCGTCACGGACGACGGCAGCCAGATCGACCGGTGTGCGCCCCACCTCGGAGCGAACCTCCTCGAGACGGCGCAGATCCAGCAGATCGCGTACGAGGTTGCCGAGGTGCTGGGACTCCGCGGCCAGTCGGTCCACGAGGGACCTCGCCCGCTCGGCGTCCCGCCCGACCGTGACCTCCAGAGCCTCCGCGAGCGCCTGTATCCCGGCGACGGGGGTCTTGAGCTCGTGCGACGCGTTCGCGACGAAGTCCCGACGGACCGCATCCACGTGCTCGCGTTCGGTGCGGTCCGTGATCAGCAGGAGGACCTCGTCGCCGACCGGGGTGGCCAGGACCGAGTACGCCCGGTCACCGTGCTCGGTGTCCATGGTGATCGTCCGGCCGGCCTCCCTGGCCTCCGTGACCGCCTCGGACAGCTGCGCACCCCCGAGCGTCTGCGCGGCGGTCCGCGGTCCCGCGTCGGGGATCTCGAACCGGCTCCGGGCCGCCGGGTTGGCCCGGACGAGGTACCCCTCCTCGTCGAAGAGCAGACCGGGGTCCGGGAGGGCATCGACCAGACGCTCGCGCTGCTGACGCGCCCGGTCGAGCCGCGCTCCCCGCCGGGCGTAGGCGGCACCGAGCGCGTTCAACGAGATCGCGAGCTGCCGCCAGGCGGGACCGGGAGGCGGCTGCACGGGGTCGTGGTGCCGTCGGCCGACCCAGTCGTTGACGGTCCGCGCGAGCTCGATGAGCCGGTTCCGCTCGACCGCCCACATCACGGCGGCGCCGAGCACGCCCACGACGCCACCGATGATCACCCCGACCGGAGCAGGCGTCAGAGCCGCGAGCAGTGCGACCACGACGCCGACGGTCGGCACCACGAGGAGCACGCCCCGGGTCATGGCTGGGCCTCCGCGAACCGGTAGCCCACGCCCCGCACGGTCTGGATCCGCCGCGGATCCTTGGGATCGTCCTCGATCCTGAGGCGCAGCCGCCTGATGTGCACATCCAGGGTCTTGGTGTCCCCCACGTGGTCGGGGCCCCAGATCTCGTCCATCAGCTGCCCCCGCGTCAGGACGAGGCCGGCGTTCCCGACGAGGTACTCGAGCAGATCGAACTCCTTCGGAGGCATCTCGACGGCGTCCCCGTCGACGTGGACCTCGTAGCGGGCCCGATCGACCCTCACCCCGGCCGCCTCCACGGGGGCGTCGGGGGACGCCTCCCGTGTCGCCGCGCCCCGACGCAGGACCGCCCGGATCCGGGCGATCAGTTCGCGCGTCGAGAACGGCTTGGTGACGTAGTCGTCCGCCCCCAGCTCGAGGCCGACGACGCGGTCGACCTCCGCGTCCTTGGCCGTCAGCATGATGATCGGCACGTCGCTGCGGGCGCGCAGCTCGCGGGCGATCTGCGTGCCGGACGCCCCCGGCAGCATGAGGTCGAGCAGCACCAGGTCGGGGCGCTCGCGCCCCCACGCGCGGATCGCCTCGTCGCCCCGACGCACCCACACGGGCCGGAACCCCTCGGCCTCCAGCGACGCCGTGAGGCCCTCGGCGATCGCGGCCTCGTCTTCCACCAGGAGGATCTTGGTCACCGCAGGAGCGTAGCCCCGCCCACGGCCTACGATGCGGGTCCTCAACGAGGGGACCGACCGTGCGCGACGACTTCCACGCCGAGATCGACCGGCTCGTCGACGCGTTGCTGTCGACCGGTGATCGGGTCATCGAGATGCTCGACGCTGCGGTCCGTTCGCTGATCGAGCAGGACATCGAGCTCGCCGACCGCACGATCCGCGCGGACAACGAGGTGGACGACGCCTACGCGATGGTGCAGCAGGACGCGGTGCGGCTCGTCGCGCTGCAGGCCCCGGTGGCCAGCGACCTCCGTCTCATCTCCGCGATCCAGCACGTCAACATCCACGTCGAGCGGATGGGCGACTACGCGGTGAACATCGCCAAGATGGGCAAGCTGTCGGCCGGGTTCCGCGACGACCCTGAGCTGGCCGAGCAGCTGCGCGAGATGGCCGGCATCGCGATCCAGGTCGCTCGCCACGCGCTCACGTCCTTCGCCCATCGCGACGCGGAGGCCGCCTGGGAGCTGCCCACGATCGACGCCGGGGTCAACGAGCTCAACATCGGCGTCTTCCACCGGTTGGTCCGATCGGCCGCGAGGGACGAGTCGCTGCTGGAGTGGGCCACGCGGATGATCCTGGTCTCCCGACAGATCGAGCGCTACGGGGACCACGGCGTCGACATCGGCGAGGCGGTGATCTTCGCGGTGACCGGCCAGACGATCGAACTGTCCTCCAACGAACCGGACACCGACACCGAACCCGACACCGACACCGAACCCGACACCGAACCGGACACCGACGATGCACCCGTCGACGGCCCCGAGGTCACCCGAAGCGACCCGTGATGTAGGCCTCCGTCCGCTCGTCCAGGGCCTGGGTGAAGATCCGCTCGGTCGTGTCGTACTCGACCACGATCCCCGCGCGCTCGTCGTGCTCCTCGTCGACCTCGAGGGTGAGGAACGCGGTCCGGTCGGACACCCGGGCCGCCTGCTGCATGTTGTGGGTGACGATGACGATCGAGTAGTCCTCGCGCAGGTCGCGCATCAGGTCCTCGATCTTCAACGTGGCGATCGGGTCCAGCGCCGAGCACGGCTCGTCCATCAGGATCACGTCGGGTTCGACCGCGATCGTCCTGGCGATGCACAGCCGTTGCTGCTGCCCGCCGGACAGCGAGAGCGCGCTGCCGTTGAGGTTGTTCCTGACCTCGTCCCACAGGGCCGCCGACCGCAGGGAACGCTCGACGAGGTCGTCGAGGTCGCCGTCGTAGCCGTTGACCCGGGGGCCGAACGCGACGTTGTCGTAGATCGACTTCGGGAACGGGTTCGGCTTCTGGAACACCATCCCGATGCGGCGCCGGACCTCGACCGGATCGACCTCGTCGTCGTAGATGTCCTCGCCGTTGTAGAGGACCCGCCCCTCGACGCGAGCATCGGGGATCAGGTCGTTCATCCGGTTCAGGCACCGCAGCAGGGTCGACTTGCCGCAGCCGCTGGGACCGATGAGCGCCACGATCTCGTTGCGTGGGACCTCGAGGCTCACGTCCTTGACGGCGACGTTCCGCCCGTAGGCGACCGACAGCTCCTCGAGCCGGAAGACGGGGTCGGCGACCCCCCGGGAGACCGCGGGCCCCCGCTGGGCGTGGCGTTGCAGGCCGGGCGCTGCCCGTCGCTGGCGCCGGTCGGTGTCGACATCTGTCTGCATGGGGGCCTCCGTGTCGGCGGGGTCGCGGGTCACCACTGGCGCGAGTACCGGTTGCGCAGGACGATCGCGATCGTGTTCATGGCCAGGAGGGCGACCAGCAGCACGACGATCCCCGCCGACGCCGCGTCGATCTGGAACCCCTCCTGAGGTCGCTTGATGAACTCGTAGATCTGTGTGGGCAGCGCTCCGAAGGCCTCGAGGAGGTTCCAGGGTTCGTTCGCGGCACGACGGCTGAACACCGCGCCCACCACGATCAGCGGGGCCGCCTCGCCGATCGCCCGGGACAGGGCGAGGATCGTCCCGGTCAGGATCCCGGGCAGGGCCACGGGCAGGACCTGCTCGTAGGTGGCCTGCCACGGGGTCGCACCCAGCGCCAGGGCCCCCTCGCGGATCGAGCTCGGCACCGCCCTGATGGCCTCGCGCCCCGCGACGATGATGACGGGCAGGATGAGCAGGGTGAGCGTGATCGCGCCGGCGATGAGCGACCGGCCCATCTCGAGGAAGTAGACGAACACGCCGGCGCCGAGCAGTCCGTACACGACCGAGGGGACGCCGGCGAGGTTCGCGATGTTGACCTGCATCAGCCGGGTGAAACGGTTGTCGGGGGCGAACTCCTCGAGGTAGATCGCCGCGCCGACCCCGATCGGGAACGCCATGAGCGCCACCAGCACCATCAGCGACAGCGTCCCGGTGAGACCGGTCAGGATCCCCGTCTTCTCCGGGAACCGGCTGGTGTAGCTGGTGACGAAGCGCCAGTCGAGACGCGGCAGACCGTCACGCAGCACGTCCCACAGCAGGACCGCGAGCACGGCGACCCCGACGAGCGTCGCCCCGAGCAGGAGGTACTGGAACGCCTTCTCCTTGGCGGTCCGCCCGCGGGGTCGACGCATGTCCCGGACGGTCCGACGCGCGACGTCGGCCGGCGTCGAGGTCATCGGTAGACCTCCCGGAAGCGGGCGACGATCCGTTGCGCGACGATGTTGACGATCAGGGTGATGGCGAACAGCAGCAGCCCGACGCCGAAGATCGACTGGTAGGTCAGGGAGCCGCGTGCGGCCTCGCCGCCGACGGCCTGCACGATGTAGGCGGTCATCGTCTGGATCTGCGCGAACGGGTCGAGGGTCATCGTGGGCAGCGCCCCCGCGGCGATCACGACGATCATGGTCTCCCCGATGGCCCGCCCCATCGCCAGGATCACGGAGGCGACGATGCCCGACAGGGCGGCCGGGAACACGACCCTCGTCGCCACGTGACGCTTGGTGGCCCCCAGCCCGTAGGCGCCCTCACGCAGCGACCGTGGGACGGCGGTCATCGCGTCCTCGGACAGCGAGGCGATCGTCGGGACGATCATGACGCCCATCACGATCCCCGCGCTCGCCGCGTTGAAGATCTGGACGGTCCCGACCCCGAGGAGCGACCGCAGCAGCGGCGTCACGAACGTCAGCGCGAAGAACCCGAGGACCACCGTGGGGACGCCCGCCAGGATCTCGAGGACCGGCTTGAGGATCCGCCGCAGCCGGCGCGGCGCGTACTCCGAGAGGTACATGGCGGCCCCGAGCCCGAGCGGGACCGCAACCACGAGCGCGATCGCGGTCACGAGCAGGGTGCCGTTGACGAGCGGCAGCACGCCGAACTCGCCCCTCTCCAACCCACCGAAGGGATGCCACTCGGTGCCGGTCAGGAACTCCAGGATCGGCACCTTGCCGAAGAACGGGGCGGCCTCGAGCACGAGGACGGCGACGATCGCGATCGTGGTCAGGATCGACACGGCACCGCAGAGCCAGAGGAGGCCGAGGATGATCCGTTCGCCCCGGCGCTGCCTGGCCCGCAGCGACGTCCCGGACGGCTCGGCGGTGGTCACCAATCCTCGACCTTCCGCTTCGCCTGCTCGATGACGTCGTCGGAGGCCGGGATGTAGCCGACGTCCGCGATGACATCCCCCACGTTGTCGAGGTAGAACCTCACGAAGTCGGCGACGTGCTCCTCGTCCCACAGCGAGGCCTCGTCGACGTAGATGAACAGGGGGCGCGCCAGCTTGTAGCTGTCGTCCTGTGCGGTCTCGACGCCGGGTTCGACGCAACCGTCACCGGCGTCGTAGGCGATCGCCTCCAACCGCTCCTGGTTCTCCTGGAAGTAGGCGAACCCGAAGAAGCCCCAGCCCCCCGGCGTACCGATGACCCCCTGGGCGATGACGTTGTCGTCCGAGGCCGAGTTGTAGTCCTGGATGACCTCCTGGTCATCGGACTCGAGCACCGTCTCGTTGAGGAAGTCGTAGGTCCCCGAATCGGAGTCGGGCGCGAAGATCGCGATCTGCTCGGACGGGAACCCCGGGTCGACCTGGTCCCAGGTGTCCGCTCCCGGCGTGACCCAGAACGCGCGGATCTCCTCGGCGGTGAGGCAGTCGAGGAACGCGGTGTCCGGGTTCGTCACCATGGTCAGGGCGTCGGTGCCGACACGGACCTCGATGTAGCTGATCCCGTTGTCCGCGCACCGCTGCGCCTCCTCGTCCTTGATCGGGCGCGAGGCGTTGGAGATGTCGATGTCCCCGACGCCGCAGAACCGTTCGAAGCCGCCACCGGTTCCGGAGACCGCCAGGTTCACCGTCACGTCGGGCGCGACCTGGGCGTACTCCTCGGCGATCGCGTCGGTCAGGGGCGCCACGGTCGAGGATCCGTCGACAGAGATGCCACCGCCCTCGTCGGGGGCGTTCCCGCACGCCGTGACGAACATGACCACAGCCGCGAGCGCCGCGGCCGTGCGCCACCTCGTCACGTTCCCTCCTGGAGCGAGCTGTCCCGGGTCGTT
>CAZHZQ010000027.1:0-21952 GCA_964537235.1 uncultured Actinomycetota bacterium
GGTAGACGTGTTCGTTGGCCTCCTGCAGGAGCTCGGGCGCTACGACGATTCGCTCGTCATCGTCCAGTCCGATCACGGTGCCCGCTACGACCTGCGTGACGGGGAGCTGGTCGACGTGGAGGACCAGGGGTACTACAGCGACGAGTGGAGCCTCGCACGGTCCCGTCCGCTCTTGCTGGTGAAGCCGCCGGGTGTCGCCCGCGGTGACGGTTTGACCGTGTCCCCGGCACCCGCGACCCTCGAGGATGTCCTGCCGACGGTCGCCGCGGCTCTCGGTTGGGATCACGAGCCGGCCGACGGCCGCACGTCCCTCCTGTCCGAACGTTTCCCGGACCGGCCGCGTCGGTACTACCACTTCTACGACAAGGACCCGGCGGCGATCATCGACGGTGACCTCCAGCGGTTCGTGATCGCCTCCGGCGGTGTGAAGTTCGATCAGGCGATCCCTGTGCCCTTGCGGTAGCGATCGTCAAGTCCCCGGACCCGAGTCGGGGTGACCGAAACAGCAGTTGGTGTCGTGCCTTGTCATCGATCGCGTTCCCGATGGCCGCCGATCCCCCGATCAGGCGCAGCCGGTCGATCCCTTGCTGGAACCGGTCGAGCCAGTCGGTCGCCTCCTCATTGAGGAACGTGCTGGAGCCGGGGACCAGGAGCAGAACGCCGCCGTCCTTTGCGACGGCCGGTCCGGCGGCCAACGCGTCCGGGAACGAACCGCCGGTCGCGAACCACACCCAGGACGGTCCCCTCCGTCGACCGGATCGCTGGACTCCCTACGTCGTCCAAGGCGCTGACTCGGACCCGAACCGTGGCTGGCCGGACGCCGTGGCGGTGGGATCCTCATGGTGACGGCGCATTTCCTGCAGTGGCTTTAGGCTGTCTGGGGAGCCGTCGTCGGACAAGGTGATCGACTTCATGGCTGGGACGTTCTCACGGGCCCGTTGGGTCCTCGCCCTCACCCTCGGTACGTGGTTGATGACCGCGTCGCCGGCTCTCGACGACATCGACTCCGGGTCCACTTCGATGGTGTTCCAGGCGCTCATCGCCTTCGCGATGGCAGCCGGCTTGACCATGAAGATGTTCTGGAGGAGGATCCGCTCGTTCTTCGGCTGCGGAGACGCTCCCGTCGACGAGACGGTCAGCTGACGACCCCGTGGCGCGGACCGGGCGTGAGCTCGGACCGGTCAGCGGTCCTCGACTGCCGTGAACCCGATCTCGTGGAGGGTCTCCTGGCCCGCTGAGCCGCGGATCTCGAACAAGCGGACGTCGTTGGAACCCGCCACGAACAGACCGTCGTGGGTCACGATCGAGAGGCTCTCGGCACCATCCTGGTGCTCGTACGTCTGCCCCACCCCGGCGATGACCCCGTTGACCGACGCTGCGAGCTGAACCGGGCGCTCGTGCGACCCGATCCGGCTCATGCGGCCGATCAGACGGTTGGGCCAGACCGCGCTGCCGGGGTCGAGATCGAGGAACCTCTCTGCGCCCTCCAGCTGCCCAGCGAGGTCGGACTCCGCCGCCACGGTCACCTCGTCGAGCGACCGGCCCACCAGGTCGGCGTGCGGTCCTGTTCCGAGGAGGTCGAACTCGCCCCCGTACGGCCCGAACCGGCCGTCTCTTCGCGCGACGACGTCCAGGACCTCTCCGAGGAGATCGCCGGGAAACACGAACTCCTCGTCCAGGTGGGTCACGTGCTTGCTGTCACCCCGGACCGGTCCCGGCTCCAGCAACGACCGGCCGTCGAACTCCCAGTCCACCTCTACGGAAAGCGCGTCCGCGATCGTCGGCAGCACGTCCGTGACCTCCACGTTGCGGTCGTCCACGACCGCCTCCTGCTGCCCGGGCAGCTTGATGAACAGCGGGACGTTGACGACGGCGCGGGCGTTGTGGCGCACGAGCCTCCGCCAGGGACGCCCAGGCTCGAAGCCGATGCCGTGATCCGCCGTGATCACCACGAGTGAATCCTCCAACAGCCGCTCTCGCTCCATCGCGTCGAGGAGCTCACCGACGAGAGCGTCCACGTGTCGCACCTGGAGCAGGTGACGTTGTTGGATCTGGGCCACCAGGTACTCGCTCGGTCCCCAGTACTCGTGGCGGTCGGGGTCCTTCCCGGGAGCGGGAGCCGACTCGTACACCCGACCCGAAGGCATGTAACGGAGCGGACGGTGCGGCAGCATGACGTGCAGGTAGTGCAGGCTGGGCTGGACCCGCAAACGCACGCCGTCGATGAACTCCCGGACGCGTGCGGACTGGTCCTGGCCCAACGCATCGTGGAAGCGTTCCTTCACCGCCGCGGCCTCGGACTCACGATCGATGTCCTCGTCCTCGACGTCTTCGACGTCCTCGACGGGACGGTCATCGTGGGCGGCCCCTTCCTGCGCTCGGAAGTGGGCCCACTGCTGGTCGGTCGAGGGCAGTCCCTCGCGCCATCCGGGCGGCAGGACCATGTGCAGGTACATGATGCTGATGTCGTCCAACATGACGGCGAGTCGGGATCGCGCATCGTCGCCGGGTGCGGTCTCCTGTCGCTCGCAGCCCTCCTGACGGCACAGTTCGGTCACCGACTCCCACACGTCCAACCGATGCGAATCCTCGAGCATCGAGAAGAGGTTCCGGGGGTACTCGGAGGGGATGGGCAAGCTGGAGCTCGCGTGCGCCCCCGTCAGGATCGACGGGACGGAGAAGCGCGTCGACGGGTGCACGACCGTCGCGTTGCGGTACCAGGTCGACCGTTGCGCGAGGCGTGCCATGTTCGGGAACCGGTCCCCGTCGATGTCACCTTCGGTCGTCATCAGCGAGGCGATCGGGAGCTCGTCGAAGAGGATCATGACCACCGGGACCCTGGACGCCTCCGTGACGCTGCCGCCACCTCCCGCGGAGGCGGTCGGGAGGACCAGACCGGACACCGGCGTGCCGAACAGGAAGTAGCCGGCGAAGAGCAGGACCGACGCCGACAGGAACGTCAGAGCCTGGCGGAACTGCCGGGAGCTGGCGTAGGCCGTGGCGAGCGCACCTGCGACGACGAGGAGGTAGACGACCCACAGCAGCCCCGGAAGCGGGAGCAGCCGGTTGAGAACGGGCAGCGAGATCGCCGCCAGGAGCAGGCCGACGAACACGAGATGGAGGGCGTTCTCGGCGCGCGTCGAGACCCGTCCGACCAGCACAACCACGGTCAGCATCACCGCCGGCCCGCCGAGCGTGAGCAGCAGGACGACGACGAGCACGTCGAGCCACGACGCTCGATGAGCGACCAGGAAGACCGCGTTGCGGCCGATCAGGTCGAACAAGGGCTGCGCGACGGCGAAGGCCCACAGTGCAACCAGGTGCAGTCCGGGACGCAGCAGGCCGCCCTGGGCTCCGGAACCGTCGGGGGAGCCGTCGACGGCGTCTCCGCGCCCCCGCGACAGGTAGCGCCGGAACTGCTCTCGGACCATGTGCTCGGATCCTCGGGGTGAGTTCGGACCCGCACCGTAAACGATGCCGGCGGGTCCAGCCGTCCTGGCCGTGTCACCCTCGGGTACCGCAGGATCAGGGACGCGTCACGCCCACGGAGCCCCGTGGGTGGCCGGTCGGTGGCATATCATCCACACGCGTCCCGCGAGAGAAGCCCCGTCTGGGACGTGACTCGACCTTCTGGATCCGCTGATGTTCCAGGGCAACCGCATCGCCGTCCTGATCCCGACGTACAACGAAGAGCGCCAGATCAGGGGGGTCGTCGAGAGCCTGCCGGACTTCGTCGACGATGCGGTCGTCATCGACGATGCCTCCACCGACAGGACCGTCGAGGTGGTCGAGGAGCTGGCGCGATCACACCCGAAGGTGCGTCTGATTCAGCTGGAGCGGAACCTCGGCGTCGGGGGCGCGCTGTCGATCGGGTACGGCTGGGCTCGCGACAACGACGTCGACATCGCCGTCTCGATGGATGGCGACGGCCAGATGGATCCCGAGGATCTGACCGCTCTCCTCGAGCCGATCCTCGCCGGACAGGCGGACTACACGAAGGGGAACCGGCTCGTCGATCCACAGTCGTGGAGGATCATCCCGCCGGTCCGCCTGTTCGGGAACGCGGTACTGAGCCTGCTCACCAAGATGGCGTCGGGGTACTGGGCGGTGACGGACTCACAGTCCGGCTTCAGCGCCGCTGGGCCCTACGCGTTACACGCCGTGGACTGGGAGTCGATGTACCGACGGTACGGGCGACCCAACGACGTCCTCGTCCTCGCGAACGTCGCGGGGTGCCGTGTCGCGGACGTCCCCATCCGGGCGCTGTACGGCGTCGGGGAACGCTCCACCATGAGGATCACCAAGGTCACCTTCTCGATCGCGTGGCTGCTCTTCCGGCGCTTCTGGTGGCGCCTCTGGAAGAAGTACATCCTGCGGGACTTCCATCCTCTCGTGTTCTTCTACCTGCTCGCGACCGTGACGGGGATCGCGTCCGCCGTCCTGACCGTCCGCCTCGTCGTCCTCTGGATCGCCAACGGGCACGTGCCCCAGATGACCGCTCTGGCCGCCGCCTTCTTCGGGATCACCTGCTTGAACTCGACCTTCTTCGGGTACTGGATGGACATGCAGGCCAACGAGCATCTCAACGTCCGCCTTCCGCCCGCTGGCATCTCGTCCAGGAGATCGGGCGTCGAGGCCGTCGCTGCGGGTGATGGTCGTCCCACATGAACCACGAGCCGCAAACAGACACCGTTCGTGACCTTCCCCCTCCCAGCAACCTCACGGACCCTGGTGAGTTCAACAAGTACACCACTTCGAACCCGATCGAGCGGTGGCTCGTTGACAACTTCATGGATGCGCTTGCGGGCAGCCTCCCGGCGGGCCGGATGGGGAGGATCCTCGAGGTAGGAGTGGGGGAAGGGCACGTCTCCGAACGGGTCGCCGGCCAGTACCCGTCCTCGTGGATCGCTGGCATCGATCTCCCTCATCCTTCCCTGGCTGAGCGCTGGTCTCGACGTGGCGTGAACGGCGTCTTCGCTGACGTGACACACCTCCCGTTCCCGGATTCCTCGTTCGACCTCGTCCTCGCTATCGAGGTCATGGAACATCTCCCAGATCCGGCGACTGCGCTGTCTGAGATCGCCCGTATCGTTGATGGCTACATCGTCCTGTCCGTTCCTCTGGAACCACTGTGGCGGATCGGGAACATGCTCCGCGGCCGGTACCTGCGCGATTGGGGCAACACCCCCGATCACATCCAGCATTGGAGCCGTCGAGGTTTCGTCGACCTGGTGGGGAACCACTTGGAGGTCGTGGAGGTCCGACAGCCACTGCCGTGGACGCTGGTGGTAGCCAGGTCCACCGGTTCAGTGCCTCGTCCCTAGCGATCCGACCCGTTCTGGACGATCGGGCGGATGACGAGCACCGCGAACGCGATCATGCCGTCAGCGAGCATGTGGATGGCACGCGACAGGATCGCGAACGCTAGCGCAGCGGCTGACCCGATGTTCGGTGCGAGAAGCGCCACCAGCGCACCTTCCCGGACCCCGAGGCCCGCAGGGACAGGGACGACGATCTGTCCAGCCACCCAGCCCGCGGAGTACGCTGAGCCGAGGACGACCGCCGTCTGCCAGTCTCCCCGGGTAGTGAAGGTCATCCCCATCCCCACCCCAACGGCGGCCCAACCAGCCACGGCGATGCAAGCTGTGGTGATCCTCGATCGCTCTTCCGAGGATCGGAGGGCGAGTGCCGTGACGGCGAAGCCCGCTGCGAGCACGACGATCGAGAGCCAGCTGGGCGGCCACACATCGGCACCGTCGACCAGTGTTCCCGCAGCCACGGATCCCACTACGGTCCCCCCCCCGACGAGCAAGATGCTGTGGACGACCAGGATCCTCAGCGCTCTCCTGGGACTGTGCCCGGCCCGGACCGATGATCCCAGCATGCCCACTGCCGCTGACGCTGGCACTGGGAGGTACTTCGCGAGCTGCGAGGCTGCCCAGACGCGGGCGTTCTCGTTCGCTCCGACCCGGCCCAAGGTGGCGATAGCCGCCGATTGGAAGACGAGTACCCCGATGAGCGCCGGCAGGAAACTCGCCAGAGACCGTCCTGCGATCAGGTCCGTTGCGCGTGCCCCAGATCGCACGAACGTGGCGATGAAGAGCCCGAACGCCGCAAGACCGACCACGAAGCCAAACCACCGAGCGGTCGGCGAGCGCAGAACAGATGTCGCTCGCCGTTCGAGCTCCTGGAGACGGCGCTTCCAACCGGCGCTGACCTGAAGGCGCTCTGAACCATCCTCCGGTGCCGTCACGTCCTCGGTCGCCTCCCGCTGGTTCGGACGTCCGATCTCGCGTCCTCCGGCCGGTCTCGCCGCTGAGGTGCGGCTCGCGATCGAGAACGAGGCTATCGCTGACCGCGGTCGCAAGTGGGTCCGCTCACTACCCTCCAGGGGCGAGTGGGCTCGGTCGGGACGGTCGCTAGCATCGGCGAACCGGTCTCTTGCTGGGATGGGCCAAGTCTCAGCACACCCAGCTCGAGGGGCCATCGCGATGTGCGCCGTACGAACCGAACCAGGCCGATACGTGACTCAAGATGATCCCCGATCGGGGTTCGTATGGAGCGTGTCCAGGCTTGTTCCGCTTCTGCTTATCGGGGCGGTGATGTTCAACCTGGCCACGTTCGGTGACTACGCGCGATCCCAAGGGGACCGTCGTGGTTTCAGGGTGGGACAGTCCGACGACCTGGCCGATCGCGTACGGACGAGTGGGAGACCGCTCCTGAACGAAGAATGGCATGTGCACCTTCGGATCGGCGACCTGCTCGACGACGAGGACCGATTGGACCTTCCAGCGAGCCATCCGCTGGACACTCGCTTGCTCGAATACTTCGCGGACGTGCGGTGGCGATCAACCGGTGACGAAGCCTGGGAGGTTCGGCATGGAGAGCTGGCTACCCACCTGAAGGGAGCACAGACGTGGACGACGGATGATGGCGTCCCGATCGCGTTGATCGAGGGCAGCCCGGAGGGCGAGCGCTTCCGTCTCGCCGCTGTGGTCGGGAGCCCTGACGTTCGCTGGGTCGTCGCTCCAGAGGCGATCCTGGCCGACATCGCCGGTGGATCTGTCGATGACGGCTGAAGCACTTCTCGCCGCGACGTTCGCGCTGATCGGGTACACGACCCTGGCCAGCCTCGGAGGGACGATCACGCGCTCGATGAGGGTCTGGCTGGCATACCCGATGGGTGCTGCGGTCTGGATCGTGACCTCGACCGCGGTTCTGACGATCAGGGTCCCGTTCAGTCCCGGGCCGATCCTGACCCTGCTCGCGGCTGCCTCGGTCGTCGCCCTCATCGTTCAGCGACGTCGAGATCAGGACGTAGCCTTCGCGACGGTTGCCTGGGAACTGGCGATCTCCTGCATCCTGCCTGGGTTCATCGCCGGGATCTCTGCGATCGTGAATCTGACCGCCATGACGAACGACAGTTTCTGGATACTTCGTCAGGCTCGCACCCTCCTGTCCGCGGGAGGGGTCTGGGGGCCGGCTGACTACCTCGTCCTCCGTTCGTTCCCCATCGCTGTTGCCCTGCTACAGGCACCAGCCGAGATCCTGGGGCGTGAGTACATCGTGTCCCAACCGACGGTGCTGTCGGTGACCGGGATCGGAGGCCTCACAGTCCTCGCGGCACACGCGGTCCGAACGGTCACCCCAGACCGTCCCCGCAACTGGACGATCCTCATAGCCGGTGTCCTGTTCCTGGGGACCGCGTTCTTCGTGGTGTTCCAGGCCTTCTACCTCCGCGGCAACCTGGAAGCGGGCATCTACGCGGCCCTCGCCGTGACTTCGGTGTGGCTCGCAGCCGCAGAGGGTCGGGATGTCTGGGCGCTTCCAGCCGGTCTGTCGATCGTGATCACGATCCTGTTCCGCGTGGAGAACCCCCTGTTCCTCGTGCCGTTCATCGCCGTGGCCATGGCGACCCCGGCCGTCCCGCGCCGGGTCCGGATCGCGCTCCTCGGGGGGTACGGGGCGACGGTCGTGGGGTGGTACGGGGCGGTGATGCTGCTGGTCGGTCGGGGAACGATCATGGACGGCAAGAGCATCTCGGTCACTCTGCTCACGGTGCCAGCGCTCGTCGTGGTGTTCATCCTCGCGGGGTCGTCGGGCCGCCTGGGAGTCTGGCTCAGGGAGCACGCCGGACCGCTCATCATCGGCGGGCTCTCGCTCATCGCTGTGCTCGTGACGGTCTGGAGGCCGTCATGGATGGCGCAGGCCTTTCTGAACGTGATGCGTAACACGTTCGAACCGGCGCAGGGTCTGTGGGGGGTGACGTGGATCGTCCTGATCCCGCTGTTCCTCTTCGCGACCCGGTACCCGCGGCTGCCGCACGCGAGGCTGTTCACCGTGTGGGTCGGCTCGTACCTGATGCTGCTCTACATCTCGGCAGCATTCTTCAGCGTCCCCCACAAGGTGGGGTGGACGAGTTCTGCGAACCGCATGCTCTCCGTCGTCCTCCTCACGACGTGGGTGTTCGTTCTCGTCCACTTCTCTGCCGTGAGCGCGAACGTACGTGAGCGGATCCGCTGGCAGGACCTGGACCGACGCATGAGCGACGCCCCTGGTGGGGGTCAGACGCGCCGAGGTCCGGAGGCTGCGTCGGGGAAGTAGGGAGGCGGCAACGGACAGATCTCCTGGTGGATCATGCGGTTGCTGTCGGCGTACTTGTCCAGGATGGCGACGACGTCTGAGACGGGGAGGGCCTCGCCGACCTGGGGCGACTCGTTGAACCTCCGTTCGCTCCACTCCTCGATCAGCCGGTCTGGAGAGTCGATCTCGATCATGGCACAGAAGGCTTCGATGAGGCGGTCAGCGACGTCCTCGTACGGTCGCACGATCATCCGCTCCATCCCGAAGTTCGACGCCCAGCGGTGCACCAGGGCCTGAAGGTCGAAACGGGCGTCGTTCTCCGAGAGTTGCGCGCAGAACTCTCGGACGTCCGGCATCGCCCGCTGCTTGGCGCCCTGGCGGTACAGGGACAGGGCCAGGTCGACCTGATTGCGCAGTAGCAGCACCACGGTCACATCGAACGGTGCGAGGTGCTTCGCGATGTCCGAGATCTGCTGCTCATCCAGACGGTCGAACTCCTCGGAGCTGACCAGCACCTTCTCGTACGGCGATGAGGTGATCCGGGCCGTCGCCTCGTCCCATCCGCCACGCCCGCGGTCGAACCGGCCCTCGGGTTCCACAAGCTCCCAGGCGAGGTTGTGGTGGCCCGCACCGTTCCCCAGGCCGACAGACAGGTAGTCGACGGAGGCGGATGCCCGCAGCGGCACCTCGTTCAGCTTGAAGAACTGCTGGATCGTCGTCGTGCCCGTCTTGTGAAGGCCGACGTGCAGGACGACCTCATGCAGAGCGGTGGACCTGGATCTGGGAGGCGCATCCGGTTCATGCCGTGCTGCCAGGTCGAACCCGGTGGTGTCACGCAGCAGGTCCAGGTCCTCAGCGGCATGTGACGCGACGATCCGCCTCGCCTCCCTGCTCAGCGGATGGGCCCGGCCGTCATGTGTTACATGCCCTTCGACCAGGTTGTACTCGTCGATCGTCAGCGGTATCTGCAGGTGCGCGGCGACGTCCATCAACACGTCGACGGGATCCTCGAGCAGGGCTCCATGGTCGATCAAGAGCAATCGATCCCTGAACCGCCGAGCGAACGGCAGAAGATGGCGCCCGTACAGGTTCGAGGACAGGACCCCGTGCGGATCGTCCCCTCCATGGGCCTTCCGCAGGAACACCTCAAAAGGTTCTTCCGCTGGGATCCTGCCCGTCAGGATCAGCTCTCGGTGGTGGAGGGCAGAACGCTCAGCGGGGTCTCGGAGCACCCCGACGAGCCGCACTCCCGGGAGCAGCCCGTCGACCCGCGCCGCCACCGACTCGTGGTCGATGTCCGCTGCGAGCACCGTGGAGGAGGGGTCCCCGACGACACGGGCGTCCGTGGGGGGACGGAACCGGCTCCGGTACCAACGCGGGCCGAGCTCGAACCGGTCTTCGAAGAACCTCGGTTCGGACTGGGAAAGATGGACGGACGAGAGAACGGCGAGGCGTTCAGCCAGCGTGTTCACCCCGGAGTGTGGAGCACCCACCAGGAGGAAGGTGGGGAACACGCCCTCAGATGATCCCTTGTCCCCCGCGGGAGGTTCAGGTCCCCCACGGGTGTCAGGCGGCGGCATGTTGCATCTTTCGACCGGAGACCAACGAAGTGAGCATGCTGCGAACGTCGTCAACGTGATGGTCGAGCGTCCGTTCCTCGATCACGTGGCGCCGGGCCGAGCGTCCGAGTTCGCGACGGAGCTGTGCATCGTTCACCAGCCGATCGAGGTGCTCGAACCAAGCGTCGGTTGAGTTCTCGGACAGGAGCCCGGTCTCGCCGTGTCGCACGGTGCTGCGGTAGGCCGGCACTTCGCTGTACACCCCCGGCAGGCCGAGCGCCGAGTACTCGAGGAACTTGAGGTCGCTCTTGTACCGGTTGAACTCGTCGTCCGCGAGGGGCGCGACCGCGATGTCCCAGCGCCCCGCCTGCGATGCGAGCCACCTCGCGAACCGAGGATAGTGGGAGGTCCCTGACGGCACTGGCAGCCGCGTGTACCAGTCCTGCGCGTAGTCCTGCGGTTCTCCGCCGATGACCTCGAGCTCGACCGGGATGTCGTGGTCGATGTCGAACCGCGTGATCACCGATCTCAACGGGGCGAGATCCTCCGCGTGCGTGGATGTCCCCATGTACAGGATCCGGACCAACCCCCCTGACCGCGCGGGACGCTCGCGATACGGCCGTAGCCACAGCTTCGCATCGAGGTGGTTCGGGACGACGACCACTTGGGAGGTCCACCGCTGCACGACATCACGGAGCGGCTCGGTGCTCACGGTGACGAGGTCAGCTGCGGCCACCAGCTGCTGGAGCGAGGGGGCCGCCTGCGCCCACTGCTCGTCGCCATTCGGGAGCTGGTGCATCTCGAGGAGGTTGTCGTCCAGATCGATGACGAGCGGGACGTCGCGTACCGAGCACGCGTCGATCACTTCATCGACCTGACCGACGGGGACTGCGTTGCGCTGGATGTAGAGGACGTCGGGATCGGGTCTCCGTGCTCGCAAGAATCCCTCGGCGTCGATCACGTCCGCCGCGACGTCGAACATGAGATCATCGTGCTGGTACCGGCGGAGCGTACGGACGTGAACCGAACCCGGGAACCTCCCACGATCGCGACCTCTGACGACGACGAGCCCCACCTGCAGCGGCCGAGACGGTTCCGACTCCTCGTGTTCGGGATCGTCCTCGAACCGTCGCCGGTCGCGCAGTACGGAGCGATAGAGCACGTCGTACCGGTGGGCCATGTCGCTGACCCTGGGGAGGTCCGCGGTCGTCACCTGCGAGCGGACACGCCAGTATTCGGCGGGGTCGTCCGCTACGGCGAGGATGCGTTCGTAGGTCGCCACCGGGTCGTTGACGTCGATCACCCAGCCGCGACCGTGACGACGTACACGCTCCCCGATCGCTCCCAGGTTCGAGGCGATGACGGGGAGTCCGCAGGACCAGGCTTCCGTCAAGGTGTGCGAGTACGTCTCTCCGCACACGGAGAAGAGCCCCACGAAGGACGGTGCGATCTCTGCGACGCGCTCCGCCAGGTTCTCTCGTTCGTAGGTGCCGTGGTACACGCCGAGGTCTCGGAACCGCTTCTTGACGCGACCCAGCAGGTGGAACTCGAGACGGCCGTCCTCGTCGAGCGCCGCGAGCGCGCGGATCAGATGAGCGCCCTTGTGGACGTCGAGATTCCCCGGCACGAGGATCCTGACCGTTCCCCCCGGGACCGGCCCGGGTGAACCGATGTCGACGTCGTCGAGGTTCCGCCCGTGCTCGATGACCTCGAAATGACGATCCTCAAGACGGGGGAAGGAGTTGAGATACACGTCCCTGGCACTCGCGGTCGTCGTGACCAGTGCGTCTGCGCGTTCCAAGAGGGGTCTCACGTGGTCCCGCCAGGCGTAGACCCACCCGTGCTTGAGCGGCTCCGGTGCCTGCGCCAGCCATTCGTTTGGTAGGCGACAGCGACCTTGCCCGGGCGTGCACTGTCCGGCACAGAACCGGTCTTCGTTGTCGAGCAGGTGGACCGTGGGACAGGAGAGGTAGAAGTCGTGGAACGAGATGACTGTTGGGATCGCGAGATCCGCCGCGATGCGTGGCAGATCGAAGGTGTGCTTGATGAGGTGCCGCACGTGCACGAGGTCGATCGCGTATTCAACCAGGACGTCCGTTACGAACCGGGCGTAGTCCGCTCTTGAGAACTGGCCCAGTTCGATGGGATCCTCGAGCTGGAGCCGGCGGACCTCCACCAACCGCCCATCCTCGTGACGCTGCAGGACCAGTCGCTTCGTATCCGAGGTCAGGATGAAGCACTCGTACTGGGCATCGAGCGCCTGCATCAGGTCCTGATTCGTCTGCGGTGCTCCGCCCATCCCTGCGTGGATGACGTACAGCACGCGTCGCCGGACCCGCTCGGGCGCTTCCGCGAACGTGGCGGCGACGCGTTCCTGCACGGACCTGAGCGGATCGGACCGAACGAACGCCCGAACCCGCTCAGTGTAGTCCGGGTAGCGCTCGTCGAGCGCCTGGCGGCCTGCTGTAGCGAGCGCCTGTTTCTCGTCGCCGAAGCTCGCCTCGCGGACGTGGAACACGAACGTCGCGTCGTCCACTACGTGGCGGTACCCCGCGTGTATCGCGCGCATCGACAGATCGTTCTCCTCCCCGTAGCCACGGGGGAAGACTTCAGCATCGAACACACCGATGTCATCGATGACGGTCCGCTTGATGTACATGCAGAACCCGTTACCGGTAGGGGTTTCCGGTGCGATGCGAGAGGATCGCTGTGAGACGAGGAGGCCGACTTCGTCCTTCGCCAGGTGAGCTGGGGTCGGGTTCGAACGGCCGATCTTAGGGACGGAGAACGCACCCGCGTTGTTGGAGATCGCCGTCACCGTTGCGATATCGGTGGCGCGGTAGGCAGCCAGCGACAGGTTCTCCAGCCAACGAGGGGTGACCTCGGTGTCGCTGTTCAACACGACCACATCGCCATCGCTCTCAGCGAACCCGCGGTTCACGGATCGGGTGAACCCCAGGTTGCGCTGGTTCGTCAGGACCCGCACGTGCGGGAGAGACGCGACCCGTTGGAGGTAGGGAGCCATGTCCGGGTCGGTGCTCGCATCGTCGACTAAGAGCAGTTCGGCGGGGCGCGTCGTGTTACGGATGAGCGCGTCGACGCACGCACGAACGTGTTCCAGAGCGTTATGGATGGGGACGATGACCGTGATCGGGCCGAGTTCCCGCAGTGCCTCCAACGTGTCACGGTTGACAGGCACGGGTCCGGCAACGTCCGCTTCCGTGGTCGAGGTGCTGCCGGCACCTCCGGACGACGAACCGTCGCTCCGGTCGTCCGAGGGACCGGGCCCGGTGGAGCGGGACCGGGAGCGCATCCTCCTGATGAACCTGAACAGAGGTCGGAAGAGACCGGCTACGGCGAGCCCGAGCCGCACGATCCGCCGTCCACGTAGACGTCTGTAGTGACGTTCGGTCTCCTCGAGATCGCGGACCTGCTTCTTGAGGTCACGGTTGGACCGTCTGAGCTCCGCGAGGTCCTCGTTGGCTCGCTGGAGCTTGTCTACCGCGCGCTCTGCCCGTTCAGCGCGCGACACAGCCTCCTGTCGTTCCGTGTCGGAGTGGTCGAGCTTCGCTGTGGTGTCCTCGAGGTCAACTTCGAGCCGGCTGATCCTCGCCTGTAGCTTCTCCCGTTCGAGTCTGTGCTCTCTGGTTCTGGACTCGATGTCACGTCTGTGCTCTCTGGTTCTGGTCTCGATCTTAAGGTCACGTCTCGAGACGGATTCTCGGAGCCGATCGATCTGCTCTTCACGGCGGGCCACCTGCTCATCGCGCCGCGCGACCGCCCCCTCGAGCCGGTCCTGTTCGTCGATCAGCCGATTGATCCTCTGGGTCAGATCCTCGAGGTCCTCGGCCTTGTGCCATCCGCGGTAGAGGGCGTGGAGGATGGGGGAAGGATCCTCCAGCGTCCGCTCCCGGAGAACCCCGTGGACCGTCCGCGCCAACCTCATCCTGGGACCGTCCAGTGGACGGTCCTCGTGATGACGAAGATCTGGCTCGACGAAGTCCTCGATCGCTCGGATGGTCGTCTCGTCCGGACGCGACAGACCGAGCGCACCGACGAGACGATCGGTGACGGCTCGAGGATCCTGCAACGCGTCCCGGTAGGAGACCGCTATGCGCTCTGGATCGTTGCACCAGGCCGCAAGCGTGTACCGGACCCAGAGGTCCGCCGCTTGTTCGGCAGGTATCCCGTTCCTGGACCCGAGGGACGCCGCGACCTCGGCTGGATCACGGAGGCAGAGCACCGTGCGATCGAGCTTCGTCACCGTTCGCCAGAACGGGAGGGTGAGCGAGAGCCGGGGATCCTTCCATCCCACGATGGTCGAGGAGATAGCTGACCGGAACTGCTCGACGAAGTCGGATGCGTCCCGTCGTACGGGTCGCAGATCAGGGAGGTCCTCCCAGCCGTCGTTGAAGGTGGGTGGGTCCTCCCAGGAGCCGCCGAGCTTCGCGAGCAAGCGGTCGTTGAGCGCCTTGATCTCCTGGTGTTCCCAGAACCCCTTCGGATTGTCCGGCGCTGGGCCGAGCAAGTCGTCGCTGTTGCCGAGGTCGACGCCGAGCAGGTTGAGGAGCCGAGCGATGAGGGACGTCCCGCTTCGGTGCATGCCCGTCACGCAGACCAGCTTCATCCAGAACCCTCGCCATGTACTCGGCTAGGCGGCACCTAGCCGTCGACAACATACCCAGCCACAGGACCGTGGAGCGTATCGACGTGCTCCAGCAGCTCCGATGCGCGATGCTCGAAGGTGTGCCGGGCCACGACCCTTCGTCGACCGACCTCCCCCATGTGCCGCCGGCGGGCGGGATCCGTCAGTAGGCCCTCGACGATCGAGTCAAGCTCGTCCGGATCGCGGTACGTCGCAACGGCGTCTCCGAACAGTTCATCCACCTCTGCGACGGGGTCCGAGACGATGCAGGCACCGCAAGCCAGCGCGTCGAAGATGCGGTTCGAGACGATCCCCCACCGGCGCATGTCCTCCCAGTGGTCGTTGAGGAGGACCTTCACCGAGGAGTAGACGACCGGGAGCTCCTCGTTTGGGATGAAGGTCGCAATGACGAGTCGAGGATCGACGAACTTCTCCCAGTTCGCGCCGTAGATCGCGGGCTCGAGACCTGCCTCCAGAGCATCCTTGACCGCCGGGCGTTCTACGAAGCGCGAGTTCCCCACGAACGCGACGTTGTGGGAGTGACGCGGATTCGGGGTTCGCGGACGGAACCTCCGGTGATCGGTCGCCTGCGGTAGGTAGTGCACCGGAGTGCTGGTCCGTGTCCGCAGATCCTCACACAGCTTCCGCGACGCCACGAACACGACGTCGGCGATCTCCACCTCGTCGGGATCGAGTTCGTCCGGGTGACTGATCACCCAGAGGAGGTGCACCTGGCCTTCGTAGCGTGGCGCACGGGACCTCCCCTTCAGATGCAGTGAGACGTCGAACGCGCGCCCCCGGATGTCCTCCCACTCGTCCATCGTCTGCATGTCGGCGCGATGTCCCGACGCCCGGAACTCGCGGATCAGCGCCTCGGCGAAGAACGTGTCTCCCCACGTGCGTGCCTCCCGGCGGTCCGGTGCGCTGATCTTGACGATGATGCTGGGCCGACGGGCCCGTTCGACGAGGAGGTCCCGGAACCGTGCGGCGCGGTCGGTGTAGGTGTGTTCCTCCTCGACCTTCCCACGGAGTTCCTCGGCACGAGATCGGGCCGCCTCGGGTTCGGACGACCACCGATGGAGCTGTTCGGCGAGGTCCTCCGGCCCTTCGTAGGTGGGGAGGCGTTCTCCGAACAGTTCCCTGGCACCTTCGACCTGATCCGTCAGCACCAGCGCCCCGGCCGCCAGTGCGTCGAAGGCGCGCGAGTTCACCGCCCCGAAGCGTCGTGTGGGCCCGGCCGTCTGGTCCACGACGACCTCGGCTGCGCGGTAGAGGCGGGGCAGATCCTCGTAGTCGAGCACACCGTTCCACGAATCCGCGACCTCGGGGACCTCGTCCCAGCCCTTCCCGTACAGGCGGATCTGGGGTGCCGCGCGAATCAGTTCGGCAATGCCCCGGGGTTCGCCCCAGTAGTTGGCTGCGAGCACGACGCCGTCCCGCTCGTCCGAGCCCGGTCGGAACCTGCCGGTGTTGGTTGCCAGGGGCATCACGTCTGGATCGTGCCGGGAGCCCTCGCGGATCATCTCCGCCGAGGTGGTGCTGCTGGCGAGGACGACATCGAGGTCCTCGAACCATGGATGTGACAGCCAGCGGTCGGTCCAGTTCCTGACCCACGCGATGGTCGTGAGTCCGGGCCTAGCGACACGTCGCACGTCGAACGTGTCGTGGAGCGCGATAACGGTGTCGACGTCCTCCTTGAGGTCGTACCAGGCGTCGCGGTACCGCTCGATGTAACGGACGTTCCATCCGAGCTGCGTGAACTCGTGGCCCAGCTCCTTCGCCGTGTACCAGTCGCCGTACCCGGCGGACGGCAGGTCACGCGTGATCGTGATCGCGACCGTGTAGGGGCGTCGGCTGAGGCGGTGTTCGGCCCGTAGCCGGTCCAGCTCGACGGCCCGCCGCAGCTCGGGTCCGTACCGGGAGGCGAGCAGTCCCCAGTTGCGGTTCTGCCGCCGCTTCAGCTCGTCGGAGTCCGACTCGCGGTGCCGCGTGGCACCCTCGTGGTGGAACAGCACCGCGTCCGGGCAGACCACGATCCGTCCGCCTGCGCGGCGCAGCCGCCAGCACAGGTCGACGTCCTCGGCTCCGTAGACGTAGCGGGTGTCGAAGCCGCCGGCAGCTTCGAAGGCATCGCGTTCGACGAGCAGGCACGCACCGGTGGCCGCAGCGACCTCCTCGGCCGGCCGTGTCGGATCCGGGTCGGCTCCGTCGCCGATGTTGACGGCCGCGGGCACGCCGTCGTTCCGAGGTACCAGCTCGATCCCGAGGTGCTGGACCCCGACGTCCCTGGTGCGGCCCGCCAGCAGGGAGCGGCGGGGGTAGACGAGCTGTGCGCCCACCGCGACGACGTCGTCGTGGAGTGCGGCCAGCATGCGTCCCAGCCAGCCGGCGTCCAGCGGTTCGACGTCGTCGTTGAGGAAGAGCAGCAGGTCGCTGTCCGCCAGCGCGGCGCCGGCGTTGTTGGCCTCGGCGTAGGACTCGTTGCGTTCGTTGCGCAGCACGCGGATGTCGGACTGTCGCTCGAGGAAGGAGCGGGTGTCCTCGGACGAGGCGTTGTCGACGACGACGATCTCGAGTTGATCGTGTTCGACCTGTCGCAGCGCCGGCAGCAGGCGTTCGAGATGTTCCCTGCCGTTGCGGGTCAGGATCACGGCGGTGACCGACCGCTCGTCGCGCGCTGGCGGCGGGAGCGCGGCCACCTCCCTCCGCAGGCGTCGCTCACGTCGTTCCGAGGTCAGTCGATGACGCGCACCCAGGACGCCCGCGGCGATCGAGCGCAGCCACCGTTCGAACCGCTTGAACCGCTTCGCCAGCCGTCGCAGGGGCGGCAGGAGGATCTTGGCTGCGGAGAACGCCCAGCGGACGATCCGTCGCTGACGGAGGTTCTCGAGCGTGACCCGGCGGTCCTCCGCGATCCGGCGCCACTGCTCGGCGGTCCGGCGTTCGGATTCCAGGGCGTCCTGCAGGCGCGCCACCTCGTCGCGCAGCTCGCTCAGCTCCTTGTCGGACAAGGGCCGTCACCCATCTCCCGGCACGCGGATCAGCCGGCACTACGCTACTGGCCTCCCGATCCCTCGCACGGAGGGCCTCCCCTGCGCACGATCTCGGACGTCGACCTGTCGGAGTACGACTTCCTCGACCTCGGAGCCGGGATCGGCGGTTCTCTCGAGGGTGCGGAGGCCCGCTTCGGTGGCCGGGGTCTGGGGGTGGATCTCGATCCGGACAAGGTACGACGAGCGCTCGCGGACGGTCACGATGTCGTCCTCGGGGACATCACGGACCTCGACGTGGACGGTTCCGTCCGGTTCGTGGTCCTCGACAACGTCCTCGAACACCTGCCGACGATCGACGACGTGCGGGCGACGCTGCGCGCGGCGGTCCGGGTGGCGTCGGACTTCGTATACGTGCGCCATCCGTCGTTCGAGGACGAGTGGTACCTGCGGGAACGGGGACTGAAGCAGTACTGGACGGACTGGACCGGCCATCCGATGCACCTCAGGCTGACGGACCTCGCCGGCCTCTTCCGGGAGCTCGAGCTGGGGCAGTGGGAGGTCGCGCCCGTGTGGAGGGCCGACGACTCGAGCCATCCGAGCATCGTCCCGCTGTCTGCCCCGAAGAACTCGGGGGAGTACGACCCCGACGAGCACGACGAGAAACCCGACATCACGTTCGACCACCCCGTGTGGTTCGCGTTCGACATCCTCGTCCCGCTGCGGGACAACCGGTCGAGCTTCCGTTACCTGGGCGATCCCGTCTCGGAGGACCTCCGTCCGCGGCTGCGCTGGCCGCTGGACGACGCTCGGTGGCAGCTGCGACGGTTACGTCGCCGGTGGCCGGTGCGGGTTCTCCGAACCCTCGCCGCACTCCTGCGAGCACGCTCGGTCGAGGAGGTCCGGGATGCGTTCGCGGCGTCGTAGACCGTTAAGGGTAGCGTGACGCGACAGGTTCACGCTGCACGTCGCCGCTCTCGATGTCTGTAGGCGGCTCTTCGATCCTCCCGGCGTCCCCGGCGAGGTGTACTCCCTTCTAGAGTTCCGGGCTCTCTGGGTCCCCCCGACGGCCAAGGAGGTGACGCGAGACTCAGCTGCTGACTGATATCGATCAGGGGTCCCGCACCGGCTCCGGATGGAGGGGAATGGCCGATGACAGTTCCGGGAACGGGTTGCGTGCCACCTACGAGCCAGAGGTGGGCCGTACTGTGGTCCGCTGGGGGATCCGCCGGAACGTTGGTCGAACTTCGGGCAGGAGCGGGTGGGCGTCCCTCGCGCGGTCAGTGCGGATCGATCGGCCGGAAGACCTGTTCAGGCATTGAGTAGAGACCGAGTTCGGCGATCGCGACAAGAGTCTGCCGGTCGAGTCGGGACAGGTCCCGATGACGCCAACGTCCCACCGAGCTGGGGGCGGTGACGTGCGCGGATGCGTGAGCCAGCAGCCGATCGTCAAACGGGATCCCGATGAAGCGTGCGAGGCGCTCCGCTATGGCCAAGGGATCGGCGCACAGGTCTTCGAAACGGAGGATCCAGAACCGGTCCCCGAGCGAACGTCCTTGCGTCATCGCCCAGCGCGTGGAGTTGAGCCACCATTGCAGCTGGGCGTTCGGAAGCGCTTCCTTGGCCGTGGGGAGGATGTCGAACAAGTGACCCCACGTCATGAGTTGGTTCTTGTTGCCTGAGAACGCCATGTCGAGCGGATGACGTACGACGTGCAGGTACCTCAGATCGGAGAACGTCGCAACCAGCTCCGGTAGCACAAGATGACTGTTCGGCTCTTTCCACCCCCAGACCCCGACTGTTCTCTGCTGTTGAGGAGACCGGAGGTAGTCGGCCACGAGCTGGAAGCCGGCCGACCCCGCGAGGCTCCCTTGGGCGTCGTGTCCGTGCATAGCCATGTCCGCGGCGGCTTCACCGAGAGTTCTCAACGCGCCGTGGGTGAGAGGGGCCCCTAGCATCATGCTTCGGAGCACCCGTAGCGCGGCCATCACTTCACCGTCCGGACGCGGCTCCATGAAGCGGGTGGCGAGCCAGTTCGGACGCTTGCAGAGGAGGGTGAACCACCGGTTGTCGTAGGAGCGGTTCACACGTCCGATGTCGACGCCGAGAGCTTCGGCTGACTGCGCGACAGCGCGTGTACCACTCCCGCCGAGCCCTCCGATGACAGTTGGACCTGACATTCCGCTGTTGATGCTTGCTCACCTCCTTCCCGGAGACGACGGGGCCGCTCAGTCAACGAGATTCGTTCCACTCCCGGTAGGCGCGGATCACCGCGTTGGGCTCACCCTCCTCACGCAGTTCGCCGTCCTCAATCCAGATCGCCCGGTCACAGAGGTCCCGCACGGTCCCCATCCCGTGACTGACGACGACGACTGTGCCGGCCGTGTCGAGCATCTCCATGATCCGCTTCCGCGACTTCTCCTTGAACTGCTGATCGCCGACGGCGAGTGCCTCGTCGATCAAAAGGATGTCGGGGGAGATCGCCGACGCGATCGCGAACTGGAGGCGAGCGTTCATCCCCGACGAGTACGTCCGGATCGGCCGGTCGATCGCATGTCCCACCCCGGCGAACTCGACGATCTCGTCGAAGCGCTGCTCGATCTCGGCGACGGGGATACCGAGCGCGCTACCGCCGAGGTAAACATTCCGCCGTCCGGACAGGTCCGCTCGCAACGCCGCCCCGATCGCCAGCAGCACCGGCACCCGGGAGGCGTGCACGGAACCCTCCGTCGGGGGGAGGAGCCCGGCGACGGCCCGCAGGAGCGTGCTCTTGCCGGCGCCGTTGCTACCGATGATCCCGAGCGCGTCGCCCGGGAAGGTCGTGAAGGAGACGCCTCGGAGCGCGCGGATCGGTGTGTAGGAACGCGGCTTGAACCCGTTCGTGACGAACCGGCGCAGTGTCGGCCGGACGTCCTCGTAGACGCGGTAGGTGACGTGGAGGTCGTCGACGACGATCGACGGTCTGTTGTCAGATCGCACGGCTGTACTCGCTCTCGTGCGCCCAGAAGAAGACGAACCCGATGGCGAACGTGACCGCGGACCACGCCGTCAGGTACAGCAGATCCCCCATGAGGAGTGGATCGTCGAACAGGGCATCGCGCGTCACCTTGATGAAGACGTAGATCGGGTTCAACCGGAGGATCGTGCCGATCGTCCCGTCGATGCGGTCCAGCGGGAAGATGGCGCCGGACAGGTAGAACGTGATCCGCAGCACGTACGGCAGGAACTGCTCGGTGTCCCGGAAGTGGACCGTGAGTCGCGACGTCACGAACGCGAGTCCGAGGCTGAACACCGCCTGCAGCGCGGCGATCGGCAGGACGAGGATCCAGCCGAGCCGGAGCGGAACACCCGTGGCGGCGAGGAACACGAACATGGCTCCCAGGGAGAAGAGGTGTCCGATCCCCTCGGAGATGAGCGCGGAGATGGGGAGGACCGCGGCGGGAAAGTTCACGTTCTGGAGGAGCTTGACGTCGTTGACGACCGCGCGGGCGCCCTGCTGCATCGTCCGTTGGGTGAAGTAGTAGACGAAGATCCCGCTGACGAGGAACGCCGGGTAGTTGTCGATGCCCTCGCGCGCGAAGGGGAACACCATCCCGAAGATGAAGAAGAAGACTGCAGCTAGCAGCATCGGATTGAGGATGTGCCAGATGCTCCCGAGCGCCGTGTGCATGTTGCGGGCCCGGAGCTCCCCCAGGGGGATGAGCCTGATGAACTCCCGGCGCTTCCACAGTTGGTCGACGTAGCGGATGATGTGGGGGCGCACCCCGAGGGGGATCAGCCCAGCTCGCTCGGCCTGTTCGCTGGTCCAGGTACCGGAGGATGCGTACCCGTCGGTCATCGGGACGGTTCGGTGCGGTCGCCACGCAGGACGGCGGGGTGGCGTTCGGGGAACAGCCGGTAGTAGGTGTGCCTGACCCTCGGGAAGATCCGGACGCGGACGCTCCGCGGCACGACGTTCCGGAGCGCCCGCCAGACGATCTTGATGAAGCTCCGTGCCCACCCCGGGAGGGCATCCACCCAGTGTCCAGCTCGACCCCGATCGACGGACGAACCTCCAGGGGCGTCCGCGCGGTCCCTGGCCCGGAAGTACCGATCCATCCACGACGCCACCGACACGGCGGTGGCCCGGTTGCGTGCGTGACGGTCCGGAGGGCACGACTCGAGGCGGGGGATGT
>CAZHZQ010000028.1:0-21943 GCA_964537235.1 uncultured Actinomycetota bacterium
AGCGCCTCGCCCAGCAGCGCGACAGCACCGTGACCGAGACCGTCTCGCGCGCGGTCCGTCTCCTGCGACAGGACGAGATGGGCCGTCAGCTCGCACAGCCGTTCCAGTCAGACGAGACCGAATGGCTCGACGCTGACCTCGGGTGACGTCGTCGAGTTGGACCTCGGTGTGCCCCGCGGCTCCGAGGCCGGCCTCGCACCTCGGCCGCCCAATGTCAGCACATCCGAGCGGTCGCGACATCGCGAGTGAACGACACGCTCGGCAACGTCGGCAGCGTCGTGCTCACCCGGGTGCGCGAGACCCTGGCGGTGCTACTCGATCTGTGGTAGCGGTCTGCTACCATCGCGGGCATGACGGTCAACATGCACATCCGGGATCTGGGCGAGCCGACTCATCGGGAGCTCGTGCGCCGCGCGGAGGCTGCGGGGATGAGCCTGCGCGCGTACGTGATCGAGGTCCTGGATCGCCATGCGTCGCTGCCGACTCTCGATGACTGGCTCGACGAGGTGCGCAGCGACCCGCCGCTGCCGTCCGAGGGGCCGGACAGCGTGGCACTGGTCGAGGAGGGCCGGCGGGACAGCGACGTCGCGTGAGCCCCCGTTCGTTCGTCGTCGACGCGTCGGCGGTGGTCGAAGTGCTGCGTCGCTCCGAGTTGGGAGACGCCGTCGCGGGCGCGATGCGGGGCGCAACCTTGGCCGCGCCGGCGCATCTGGACGCAGAGGTGCTGTCTGCGCTGGGGCGTCTGGAGCGGGCAGGCGCGACGGATGCTCCGGCGGTCGACCGCGGGCTGGTTCGCTTGGTTCGGTTGCCCGTCGAGCGGTACCCGATCGCACCGCTGGTGCGACGGGCGTGGGCTCTTCGGGACAACATCGCGCTCCGTGACGGGCTCTACGTCGCGTGCGCCGAGACCTTGGATGCAGCGTTGCTGACCCTCGACAAGAGGCTGGCGCGGAGCGCGCCCGTTCCGATCGAGGCCGTGACGTGAGCGCGGTGCTCGAGCTTCGCTTGACGGGCTTTACTTGACTGGGTTGACTGCTACCATGATGTCATGGGTACAAGCACTGCAGCCGCCGATTTCGCTCAGAGGTCAGCTCGCGTCTACGAGCGCCAGTTGCGCGAGCAGCTCCGCGATCATGGCACGCCGGAGATCGATCCTGAGGATGCTGGACGCCGCGCGGCGATGTTCACCGCTTCGGGTCAAGCTTGGGCTGACGACGTGGGGCCGTTCTACGACACGGACGGTGCGAGAGCAGCACTTGGCGGTGTGACCAAGCAGGCAGTGTCGCAGCGGGTGACGGCAGGTCGGCTTCTCGGCCTCCGGCTGGCATCCGACGGGTCTGGACGGAACCGGATGGTCTACCCGGTCTGGCAGTTCCGCGACTCGGTATTGCGGGCCCTCCCGGCTGTGCTCGACGCTGCGGGCTATCGACCCGTCCGGCCGGTGACCGGTTGGGCGATCGCCGCATGGCTCACCAGTCCGGATCCGGATCTCCAAGGGATGGCACCGGTCGCCCTGCTGGAGGCTGGCCACACGGAGCGCGTTCTTTCCGCTGCACCGGAGATGGCGGCGTCGCTTGGCGCCGGCGAGCGTGCCGCGGCACCTACGTGACGCCCACGGGACTCGGCGATCCGCCGGATGACCTGGACGGGTTCCCAGAAGCGGGACCGGTCGCTGAGCTGCACCGCGTGTCGGAGTGGCCGGGCGCGTGGTGGTACTCGAGCACGATCGACCTCGCGGACGGGGACGGCGGTCGCTTCGACCTCACCGCTCCGAGGGGTACGTGCTACCTGGCCGAGGATTCGCTCGAGGGCGCCCTGGTGGAGAAACTGCTCCGGACTCCAGTGAAGGTCGTGCCTGCGGAGCGGCTCAAGGAGCTGTTCCACGCCACGATCGAGGTGCGGAGCGCGCCGCCCACGGCGGACCTGACAGCACCGGAGGCCACCGGCTTCGGCCTCAACGCCGAGATCCACTCGACGCTGGACTGCACCAAGCCTCGGCGCTGGGCTGCTGCGCTGTACGCCGACGGGTGGCGTGCGGTGAGGCACCGCCTACGAGGCGATACCGGACAGCAGCTGGCTGGGCGCGCCCTCTTCGGGAGTGCCCGGCTGCACGCGAGAGCACCGGCCGGCATGTCCACTTCGGTTGGCCCCCTGGATCGGACCGCGGCGGAGAGGCTTCTCGCCGACCGGAACGTGGAGGTCCGTCCCATCCCGTACTACGTCCCGATCACCCCGCCTCCGGCGTGACCAACGATCCACCTCGGGTGGACCACCTGGGAACACGAACGCTCCGGGTCAGGCATCGGCTGGGACCTCCGCTGGTTTTACGATGGGGATGTCGCGCCAGGAACCGAGCGCGAGCAGGTGTCGGTCGCCGCTGACTATCAGCTCCGCGTGGCTCTCGACGGCCGCCTCGAGCACCCGGTTGTCGTCGGGATCGTCATCGATGTCCTCGATCGTCTCGCTCGGCTCCACGAGCTCGCCGATACGGACCAGCTGCGCCACCACCTCCTCCGCGTAAGTCGGTTCCCAGTCGAACTTGTCGACCAGGACTCGACCGAGCTCGGCCAGGAGCGGTCGCGAGACGATCATCGTTAGCTCGTCGGCGAGCACCCGCCGGTACACGGCTTCGGGTGGCCCACCGGGGAACACGAACGCGGACACGAGCACGTTCGTGTCCAGCACGACCCTCACCCGTGGCGCGCTTCCTGGATCAGCCGCTCCACGCCGTCCTCGTCGTCAACGCCCAAGGCTCGGGCGCGCGCGGCGCCGTAACGCTGCAGGAGCTCGAAGCGTCCGGTCTCCTGGTAGGCCTGGTAGACGCGCAGCATCTCGCGGAACAGCTCGCTCTTGTTGCCACCCCGCTGTTGGGCCAGCCGTTCGAAGTCACGGGCGAGCTCTGGCGGCACTGATACGGACAGCACCTTCGAGGTTCGCTCTGCCAAGGTGACCTCCCCAATTCGTGAGCGAGTATAACAGTGTATGAATCATGAGGGTCGCGCGACAACTGTGGTTGAACTCGCCGGACGATGCGGGCAGGAACTCTGTGTCCTCGGGAGATGCGGGATACTGGCCATGACCGGGATGGCGATGGCGGCGAGGAGCGGCAGGACGAGTCCGAGGACGCCAGGCGGGGACGTCTTGGGCTTGCGTAGACGATGCAGACCCCGTATTGTAGACGTTGTAGACGTTGTAGACGTTGTAGACGTTGTAGGCGAGGATGGGTTTTGTGAGACCGCAGACGTTGAGCGCCGTATTGGAGCGGCTGCGTTCACGTGCCGAGTCGAACCCGGCGTTCGCCGACGCGCTCAAGCGTCTTGCCGAGAGCAACGAAGGTGACCCGTTCGAGGACCCTGGGGTGACGCTGCGCCGTGCGGCGGCATTCATCAACCGAGACCGGCAGGCTGAGCGAATCGCTGAGCTGGAAACACGGTCCTGGACATCCCGTGAAGTGGTCGACGTGCTGGCGTCGGTGTCTGACCGCAAGGGGGTCGACCGGCGTCGCAGCCGTGGTCAGCTGCTGGGGATCCGCCATGGTCGCCAGATGCTGCATCCCCGTTGGCAGTTCGACCGCCGTCGAGGTGACACGGTCGAAGGGCTGCCGCAGGTGTTGTCGGCGTTGCGTGAAGTCGCAGCCGACGACATCGACATGGACGCGATCGCGACGTCAGCCCGGATGGATCTCGAGGGACGGTCGCCGGCGCAACTGCTGGCGGACGGGCAGGTCGACCTGGCCGTACGGGCCATCCGTATGGCAGCCGACCAGTCCTGAAGTTCCCGGACGAACGACCGGTCGGACTGACCGTCGCCACGACCAGTGCCGTGTGGTGGCGCATCGATGATGCTGCCTACGCGGATTGGGACTGGACACCGTTCGACGAAGCCCGGCACCGTTTCGACCCGCCGTCAGGAAGGTTCCGGGTGCGGTATGGCGCGAACTCGCCGGTGGCGGCAGCCCGTGAGCGGTTCCAGACCCGACGGATCGCGGAGCCGCACGGCGATCTGTGCCTGGTGCGAATGGAAGGCCCCCCATCAGCGTTGCATCTGACCCATCAGGTCAACCTCGACGTGCTACAGCTGGACGACCGGATCAACACGGGACGTCTCGATGAGCCAATCGGCCCGAACGGTGACCCCCTGTTGAACGTCTCACAGCGTCTGTCGGACGCGGTGTTCGACTGGTGGAAGGGTCAGCCACCGCCTGTGGCGTATCGGACGCGGACGTTGCCGGTGGCCAGGAGCATGGCGTTCACCTCGTCGGTGGGGTGGGACGGCCCGGTGGAGTCTCGGTCGCTACGGGAGGCGGTCGGGTTGCTGGTGGAACTGGTGGTCGTTCACGGGTTCGACGTGCCGGCACACTGGCTGTGACGGCCAGCTTGTCGGATTGGCTGTCTGAGCGTGGCTTCCGGGACGGTCAGTCGGTGGGGCCTGGCAGCGACCTCGTAGTCTGGGAGGTGACCCCGTCGTCCCGGAGGCTCCGTGCCCAACCGTCTCGCTGACGAGACCTCGCCGTACCTCCTCCAGCACGCCGACAACCCGGTGGACTGGTACCCGTGGGGCGAGGAGGCCTTCCAGCGGGCCGAGGCGGAGGACAAGCCGATCTTCCTCTCCGTCGGCTACTCGTCGTGCCACTGGTGCCACGTGATGGCGCACGAGTCCTTCGAGGACGACGAGGTCGCCGACAAGCTCAACGAGCGGTTCGTCCCCGTCAAGGTCGACCGCGAGGAGCGCCCCGACGTCGACGACGTCTACATGCAGGCCGTCCAGGCGCTCACGGGGCGGGGCGGTTGGCCGATGTCGGTGTTCCTGACCCCGGACGGCCGACCGTTCTTCGGCGGCACCTACTGGCCCAAGGACGACCAGGGCGGCATGCCCGGGTTCCTCCGTGTCCTCGACTCGGTGTGGGATGCCTGGACCGAGCGCCGTGACGAGGTGATCGGTTCGGCGGGCGAGATCGCCACCGCGATCGACCAGCGGACCCGGCAGGCCGCCGACGAGGGCGCCGATCCGACCGTCGCCGACCGTGCCGCCGGGGTGGCGCTGCGCGCCTGGGACCGTGACCTCGGTGGCTTCGGCCGCGCCCCGAAGTTCCCCCAGGCGATGACCCTCGAGTGGCTGCTGGAACGGCACGTGCGCACCGGTGACGACACGTGGCTCCAGCCGGTCGTCCACTCCCTGGAGGCGATGGCCGACGGGGGGATCCACGATCAGGTCGGCGGCGGCTTCCACCGGTACTCGACCGACGCGCGGTGGCTCGCCCCGCACTTCGAGAAGATGCTCTACGACAACGCCCTGCTGGCGCCCGTGTACGCGGCGGCGGCCGCCGTCACCCGCGAACCGCGATTCGACCGGGTCGCCCGCTCGACGCTGGACTACCTCGTGCGCGAGATGCGACACGACGCGGGGGGCTTCTACAGCGCCACGGACGCGGACTCCGAAGGGGTGGAGGGGCTGTTCTTCGTCTGGACCCGCGACGCGTTCGCGAAGGTCGTCGCGGACGTCGGTGCCGACCCGGACCGGTACGCCCGGTACTTCGGTGTCACCGCTGACGGCAACTGGACGCCGGACCGCCCCGAGGACGAGCTCGTCGGCACCAACATCCTGCACGTCGCCGATCCGGACGCGGTCGACGATCTCGACGAGCTCAACCGGGTCCGCCACGCGCTCTACGAACGGCGTGAGCAGCGGGTCCACCCCGGTCTCGACGACAAGATCCTCACGTCCTGGAACGCGCTGGCCGTCCGGGCCTTCGCGCGGACCGGGGCGCTGCTCGGACTCCCCGAGCTGATCGACACCGCCGAGTCGACCGCCCGGTTCCTGCACGACGAGCTCGTCGTCGACGGCCGCCTGCACCACGTGTGGAAGGACGGCACCGCCACGGTGCCGGCGTTCCTGGAGGACGTGAGCTACCTCGCGGTGGCCTGCCTCGACCTGTACGCGGTCACGGGCGACGTGCACTGGTTCGAGCGTGCCACCCGCTGGGCCGACGAGGCCGTCGCCCGGTTCCGGGACGAGGACGGCGGCGGGTTCTACTCGACCGCCGACGACGCCGAGGAGCTCTACACGCGCCCCAAGGACAGCTGGGACAACGCCACCCCGTCCGCCAACAGCGTGATGGGTGAGGTCGCCCTGCGGCTCGCGGGGTACACCGGCGAGGCGCGCTGGCGCGAGACGCGCGACGAGATCGTCGCGCTCTATGCCGGCAACGCCGAGCGGTCCCCGACCGGGTTCGGCTGGTTCCTGCGCACCTGCGAGGGCACGCTCGCCGGTCCCCGCGAGGTCGCCGTGGTCGGCGAGCCGGGCACTGATCGCGACGCCCTGGTCGACGAGCTGTGGCGACAGCCCCTGCCCGGAGCGGTGATCGCCGTCGCCGCACCCGGCGACGAGGCGATGGAGGCGGTCCCTCTGCTCGCCGACCGGACCCCGGTGGACGGGCAGCCGGCCGCGTACGTCTGCCGCGACTTCGTGTGCGAGCGCCCCGTCACCGGTGCGGACGACCTCCGTGGCCTCCTGGCGGGCTGACATCGGGCTGTGCACGCCGGCGGTACCGTCCGTGCGATGAGCACAACGACGCACTCGATCGATGAGGCCTGGGGTCAGCACGACCCGCGGTGGCGGGGCATCCGCGCCGAGACCGTGCGCGTGCACGATCATCCCGTCCGGGTCCTGCGACACGAGGCGACCGGTGACGGGATCCCCCAGCTGTTCGTCCACGGGCTGGGCGGGTCGGCGCGGAACTGGCTGGACGTGCTGGGTCCGCTGTCCGAACACGGCGAGACGCTCGCGGTGGACCTCCCGGGGTTCGGGGCGACCCCCATACCGGAGCCGGGTTCCGCCCGGGTGCGCGCCAACGCCGGGTTCCTCCGCGCCCTGATGGACGCGCTCGGGTGGGACCGCGTGACGCTGTACGGCAACTCGATGGGTGGCCTGATCGCGACGCTCGCCGCCGGCCGGTACCCGCGGCGGATCGATCGGCTGGTCCTCGTCAACCCGGCTCTGCCGGCCCCTCGCCGCTCCATGCTGCGGCAGCTGTCCCCACGCGTCTTCACCCGCATCCTCCCGGCGGCGGTGCCGGGGTTGGGGCGTCTCGTGATCGAGGCGGGCCTGCGACACCGGACGGCCGAGGAGCTCGTCGAGGAGTCCCTGATGTCGGTGTTCGCCGACGTCGAGCGCTGCCGGCCGGCGATGCGCGAGGCCCTGATCGACAACGCGGAGCTCGCCAAGCGCGAACCGTGGCGCCGGGCCGGCCTGGCCGACGCCGCGGGATCGCTGGTGAGGATGATCGCCGAGGCCGGCGAGCTCAACGATGCGGTCGACGCCATCACCGCCGACACGCTGTTGCTGTGGGGGGACGACGACCGGCTGGTCACCAGCGACGTGATCGCCGGGCTGCTGGACCGGCGCCCCGACTGGGATCAGCACGTGTTCGGGAGCGTCGGTCACGCCCCGATGATCGAGGCGCCCGACGAGTTCGTGGCCGTCGTCAGCGGCTGGCTCGAGAGCTAGGTCAGTCGTCGAGCGCGCGGCGCGAGTCCCGGGCCGCCGCGCCGAAGACCCCCTGGGACATCGTCGAGACCTCGGCGTCGCGGCGGACCTCGTAGACCTCGGCGTGGGCCTTGAGCACCGCCCGGTCGTCCGGCGCCGCGAGTCGGGCCATCTCGGCGAGGTGTCCGGCCAACCGGAGCCGGTCAGCGGCGGCCAGCTCGCGGGCGCGTGAGGCGAGCGCCCCGACCTTCTGGGGGTTGCCGGCGTTGGGGGTCGCCCAGATGAACAGATCGCCGGTGCACAGGACCCGCCGTTCCGGCACCCACGTCCAGGTGTGGTCGTCGGTCTCCCCCCGGGCGTGGTGCAGCTCGAACCGGACCCCGCCGACGGTGAGGTCGATCCGGTCCCGGTAGGTGAGGTCCGGCTCGCGGTAGTCCGTCGGCCAGACGATGTCGTCCGCCCCGAACTGGCGCCGGTTGATGTGTGCGTTCCACCCCGCGGTCAGGCGGTAGCGGGCGAACCGGGCCGGCATCGCCTCGTGCGCGACCACGCGCGGCTGCGCCCACCCTCGTTCCGCGGCTTCCTCCTCGAACGGGGCGACCCCGAAGACGTGGTCGACGTGCCCGTGGGAGAACACGGCGGTGTGCAGGCGACGGTCGCTCCAGCCCCGGATGTGCTCGTGCACGTACGACGCGGTCAGCGGCAACCCCGTGTCGACGAGCACCAGCCCGTCGTCGGTGTCGAACGCGCTGACGTTCGAGAAGCCGGCGAGGAACCCCGTGCGCGCGGCGACCTCGACCAGGTCCCCCGCGACCTCGAAGGGATGTCGATCGGCGACGGTCACCTCGCCGTTCCACAGCTGCTCCGCGACGTCGAGGACGTCCATGCCCGCTCCTTCCGTCGGGCACATGCCTAGCACGTGCTGCCGCAGGAGCCGAGGCGTCGGATGTCGAAACCGTCGGCGAGCATCCCCGGTGATCGGACGGCGGTTCGGCCCTTGCGCCGGGGTCGGGCGGCGGCTTCGATGAGCTCCGGGTCGGACGGGCCGACGGGGGCGCCCGCCGACGCAGTGAGGTGGCGGAGATCGGGGTTCTCGTATGAGCATCGGCGAGCACAACCTGGCGAAGCTGGGCGACGAGGCGTTCGAGCGCCACGGCGACCGTCCGCAGGCCACGTTCTTCGACGGGCGCTGGTACAGCTCGGGCGAGCTGCGCGAGCAGGCCCACCGTCTCGCGGCCGGGTTCCAGGAGCTGGGCGTCGCACCCGGGGACCGGGTGGTGGTGCACATGGCGAACTGCCCGGAGGTGGGCACCACGTACGCGGCGATCTGGCGGGCCGGGGCGGTGACGACCCCCGCGATCTTCCTGCTCCCGGTCGAGGAGCTGCGCTACGTCCTCGAGGACGCCGAGGCCGCGGCCGTGGTCACCACCCCCGAGTTCCTCGACAAGGTCGTCAAGGCTGCCGACGGGATCGACGACCTTCGGATCGTCTGTCTGGGGCAGGGGGGTGACGGCGTGGTCGACCTCCGGGACCTGGAGCGGATCGAACCGGCCGACCTCGTCCCGCGAGAGGACGACGACCTCGCGGCGCTGCTGTACACGGGTGGGACCACGGGGCGTGCCAAGGGCGTGCCGCTCACCCACCGCAACCTCGCGTTCTGCGCCCGCGCCGCACAGGAGGCCAGTCACGCCGAGGGGATCAACCGCACGCTCGTGCCCCTGCCGCTGGCGCACGCGTACGGGCTCGCCGTCACCGTCATGGGTGCGTTCGTCGAGGACCCCGGCCCCACCGTCCTGATGCGATGGTTCGACCCCCAGCAGATCCTCCAGCTCATCGAGGAGCACCAGGTCCAGCGGGCGACCCTGGTGCCGTCCATGGTGCAGTTGCTGCTGGACCAGCCGCTGGAGGACCACGATCTGTCCAGCCTCACCTACGTCAACTGTGGGGCGTCACCGCTGGCCGAGGACACCGCCGTGGCCTTCGAGGAACGCGTGCCGTCGGCGACGGTCCTCGAGGGCTACGGCTGCACCGAATCGGGTGGTGTGGCCGCCACGAACCCGCCCGGTGCGCGCAAGCTGGGCACGGTCGGACCGCCGCTGCCCGGCTACGACATCCGCATCGTCGGTGAGGACGGTGAGGACGAGCCGATCGGAGACCTGGGTGAGGTCGCGATCCGTGCGCCCGGCGTCATGCACGGCTACTGGGGACGCCCGGACGCGACCGACCGGGCCCTGCGCGACGGTTGGTTCCACACCGGTGACATCGGGTGCCTGGACGAGGACGGCTACCTGTCGATCGTCGATCGCAAGAAGGATCTGATCATCCGGGGCGGCTTCAACGTCTACCCGCGTGACGTCGAGGACGCGCTGGTGGAGCACCCTGCGGTCACCTTGGCCGGTGTGGTCGGTCGTCCCGACGAGCGGTACGGCGAGGAGGTCGTGGCCTTCGTGTCGCTGTCACCCGCCCACGACGTCGAACCGGACGAGCTCGTGGCCTTCGCGAAGGATCGGATCGGCGGGTACAAGTACCCCCGCGAGGTCCGCATCATCGACCAGGTCCCGCTGACCCCGGTGCTCAAGGTCGACCGCAAGAAGCTCCGCGACATGGTCTAGGGCGCGCGTTCCTCGAGGTCGTCGAGGAAGCCGAGGATCGCCTCGTTGGTCCGTTCGGGCACCTCGAACTGGGGGACGTGGCCCACCTCGGGCCACACCTCGACCTGGGCGTCCGGCAGCGACCCGCTGACACGGTCGGCGTAGCGGCAGGAGGACAACCGGTCGTCCTCGCCCCAGATCCAGTACGACGGCACACGCAGCCCCTCGAGCCGGCGCCAGAACGACCGGCGTCCGCTCGCGGGCTCGGAGGCCAGGTGGCGGGCACAGGCCAGGATCGCCATGCGGTTGCGGGCGTTCTCGGTGCCGCGGAGGAACTCCTGGGCGGCAGCACGGATGTTGTCGCTGGGGATGCAGGTCGGATCGTGGAACATGTCCTCGATCGCGGACTCGACCCACTCCTGCTTCAGCGGGAACGGGGCGACGCCCAACCACTGCGCGCGGGTCAGGCGGAGGATCGGCGCCGCCCACTGCCACTCGTCGAACGCGACGGCGGATCCGAGCCCGACGACGCCGGGGACGCGCCGGGGGCTGCGCAGCGCGAGTTCGGTGGCGATGCGTCCGCCCATGGAGTTGCCGACCACGTAGGCCGACCGCAGCCCCTGGGTCCGCATGTAGTCACGGACGACCCCGGCCATCCAGGCCGGCGAGTAGCGGTTGCTGCGCGGCAGTGGTTTCGCGGAGCGACCGAAGCCGGGCAGGTCCAGCGCGTGGACCTCGTAGCGGGCGGACAGCGCGTCGAGGGTGGGCAGGAACGAGACCTTCGAGGCGCACAGCCCGTGCAACAGCAGCACGGGGGCGCCGCGCCCCGCGACGATCGATTCGATCTCGACCCCGCGGGCGTCGGTCCTGGCGATGCGGAGGAACCGCGTTGCCTCGGGGCCCGGCCGGAACAGCGACTCGAGCATGACCGCCAGGTTGAGGTCACCGTCGATCTGCAGGCTGCCGTGCGTGAAGGCCGAGATGCTGTCCTCGCGCCCCGACACCAGCCCCCGCCAGGTCTCGGAGTCGGTCCGGATCGTCGCCTCGGGTGACTCGTGACGCCCGAGGGACACCATGCAGCCGCCGTCGCGGACGTGGAAGGTGTAGGCGTCCCCGTCGGAGAGGTCGATCACCCACCGTGCCTCGAGGCCGTCGGCCTGGTGCGGACGGAACCGTTCGACCAGGGTGAGGAAGGTTGCGCGGATACCCGAGGTGGTGCCGAGCGCGTCGCCGTCGAGGGGGCGGAGCGTCCCGGCGCCGGTCATGTACCTCCTCGCAACGGCGTGGTCAGAGCGTAACTCAGCGTGAGGGCGGGACCGAGGAGGCGCCCCGGCAACCGGTCGAGTGGCGGCTGGGTTGCAGATCTGCAACCCAGCCGCCACTCGACGAATCTTCGGCGGTGGGTGTGACAGACCGCTGTTACCCTCCCGCCGGCGACCCGGGACGCCGATCCGGAAGTGGGGATGACGGTCGATCCGAGTGCACTCACACATGGGCTGAACGACGAGCAGCGTCGTGCGGTCGAGGCCACCTCGGGCGCGGTGCTGGTCTACGCCGGGCCGGGCACCGGCAAGACCCGGGTGGTGACGCGACGCATCGCCAACCAGGTCGCCGGCGGCGTGGATCCGGCCGGGGTGCTGGCGGTCACCTTCACCGACAAGGCCGCCGGCGAGATGCTGGCACGGTTGCGTGGCCTGGGCGTCCCCGCCGCCGGCCGTGGGGGTGTCCGGGCGTCGACGTTCCACAGCGCTGCGCTGCGGCAGGTGGGCTACTTCTGGCCTCGGGTGCGCGACAACGGCGGTGGCCTCGACGTGCTGCCGTCGAAGCTGTCGATCCTGGCGCCGCTCGCGCGCCGCGCGGGTGGGCTGCTCGCAGACCCGGCGCCCGCGGACCTCGCCTCGGAGGTCGAGTGGGTCAAGGCCCAGGGGGCGCTGATCGACGACGACGATCCCGACGGCGAGCGGGCGTCCGACGGTGACGGTGGCGGCGCCGAGCACCTGGCTCGGCTGGTCCTCGAGGACGGGGCGCCGCGCTGGGAGCTGGAGCCCGAGGCCTACCGACGCGCGTTGGAGCGTCACGACGGGCCGTGGGCCCAGGACCTCGACCGCGACGAGGTCGTCGGCCGGTTCGCGCGGCTGTTCGACCGGTACGAGGAGGTCAAGGCCGACGCGGCCCGCATGGACTTCGAGGACATGCTGGCGGTGGCCCGTGGGCTGCTGCTCACCGAGCCCGAGGTCGCCGAGATGGTCCGTGGGCAGTACACCCACTTCACGGTCGACGAGTTCCAGGACGTCAACCGGCTGCAGTGGGACCTGCTGACGGCGTGGCTGGGCGACCGGGACGAGGTCTGCATCGTCGGGGACGACGACCAGGCGATCTACGGGTTCTCCGGGGCCAGCCCGCACTACCTCGACCGGTTCCGCGAGCGCTACCCGCAGGCCACCGTGGTGCGCCTGGTGACCAACTACCGCTCGACGCAGCCGCTGCTCGACCTGGCGTCCGAGGCGCTGTGGAAGCGGGGGGAGCGCAAGTCGCTGCGCGCCGACGCCGGCGACGGCCCCGCGGCCCGCCTGGTCCAGCGTTCGGACGAGGACGCCGAGCGCGACTGGGTCGTCGAGCGCTGCCGCGTGCTGAACGAGAGCGGGACCGAGTGGCAGGAGATGGCGGTGCTCTACCGCTTCAACGCGCAGTCCGAGGCCTGGGAGGAGGCCTTCGCCGAGGCCGGGATCCCGTTCGAGATCCGCGGCGACCAGGGCTTCTTCGAGCGCCGGCACGTCCGCCAGGCCATGACGGTCCTGCGCACCGCGGAGCACGCCGGCGACGGCGACGTCGCCCACGACCACCCGCGCGTGGCCCTCGACGGTGCGGTCCCCGAGCGCCCCGACCTCGACCGCCTGGTCCCGGGGCTCCTGCGCGAGCGCATGTCCTGGACCGAACGGCCGCCGGAAGGCGAACGCGCCCGCGAGCGGTGGCAGGACCTGCAGGTGCTGGTCGAGCTCGCCGAGGAGCTGCACGCCGACGATCCCGAGGTGACCCTGGCCGACTTCGTCGCGGACCTGCGTCGCCGCGCCGACCTCGGCCGCGCCCCGGACGGTGGCGGCGTCAACCTGATGACCCTCCACCGCGCGAAGGGCCTGGAGTTCGACGCGGTCTTCGTGGTGTCCTGCGAGGAGGGCCGCGTGCCCAGCCGCTACGCGGTCCAGCACGACGAGCGGGTGGGTCTCGACGTCCACGATCCCGGCTCCGCGGTGGCCGAGGAGAACCGGCTGCTCTACGTGGGCCTCACGCGCGCACGTCGGCACCTGCACGTCACGTGGGTGAAGCGTGGCTCCAAGCGCCCCTCCCGGTTCCTGTACGACCTGGGTCCCGGGGCGCCGACGTCGAAGCGGGACGTCGCCGATCGGGCCCCCAAGCCGCGACCGGATGACGACGGGCCACTGGACCCCGGGGCCGAGCTGGTGTTCGAGGCGCTGCGCGAGTGGCGGCTCGAGACCTCGATCGAACGGGGGGTCCCGGCCTACGTCGTGTTCCCCGACTCCACCCTGCGGGGCATCGCGCGCCGCAAGCCGGCCACCCGCGGGGAGCTGTTCGCGATCAAGGGCGTGGGGCGCAAGAAGCTGCAGCGGTACGGCGACGAGGTCCTCTCGCTGGTCGACGACCTGCGGCCGGACGCCGAGCGGGCCGTCGCCGCCTCGAGCTGACCGGGTTGTATCAGCGTGCGGGCGGCGGTGCGAGGGCCCGCGTGGTGGAGAGCGTGATCACGGCCGCGACCGCCAGCGCGAGGCCGGCGCCCGTCCAGGCCGCCGCGTAGGACAGGCGCTCGGCGAGCGTGCCGAAGGCTGCGGGTCCGAGCGCGCCACCGAGACCCAGTCCGGACAGCACCAATCCGGCCGCGGCGGCGGGGGCCCCGGGGCGGGCGCGCACCACCGCGACGAAGGCCAGACCGGTCCAGCCCCACCCGGCCGCGAGGACCAGGACCGCGCCGAGGACGACGACGCTCGTCGGCATCGACGTGGCGAGCAGCCCGGCCCCGGCCGCGCCGATCAGCAGCATGATCCCGACGGCGCGGGTCGGCACGGTCGACGAACGGTCGGCCCACCGACCCATCAGGACCCGGGCGACGATGCTGCCCACGCTCGCGACGGCCAGCACCGTCCCGGCGACCGCCGTCGACAGCCCACGGTCGGCGACCGACGGCACCAGGAAGGTCGCCGCCGCCGTGGCGGCGGCCGTGCCGAACCCGATCCCGACGACGAACCGGACGATCCCCGGTGAGGTCACGGCGGTGTCGCCGACGGGTGGGTCGTGGTCCCGGGGCGCGGTCGCCGCCGGGTCCGGCAGCAGCAGCCACACCACCGCCGCGACCCCCAATGCGGCGACGAACATCGCCCGCCACCCGAACTGGACGGCCACGGTGGGCAGCGCCAGACCGGCCAGCAGGGACGCGGCGGGGACGCTGGCCTCCTTGATGCCGAAGGCGGTTCCCTGTCGCGTCGCGGGCACCCGATCGGCGAAGGCCCGGGCGGCGCCGGTGTCTATCAGGCCCACGGCCAGGCCGACGACCGCCAGGGGGAGCGCCAGCTGCCACCAGGAGTTCGCCAGGAGGCCTGCGGCGGCCGTGCACGTGCCGGCGATGGCGACGCCGAGGCGCAGCGCGATGCCCGCACCCAGGCGCTCGGTGAGCCGCCCCATGGTCGCGGCCGAGAGCCCGGAGACCAGCAGGAGCACGGTCGCCGCCGCGCCCGTCGCGGCCTCGCCGAACCCGAGGTCGGCCTGTATCGCGTCGCTGGCAGCACCGACGAGGAAGACCGGCAGCACCGCGGTGACCAGCGCCGACGAGCCCGCCGCGGTCGTCCGCAGCGCCCCGGCACCGTCATCGGTGTGCATGCTCGAAGTCCGTGACCGCACGTTCCTCCCGACCAGCCGCCGGGGCTACGTTGTCGCATGCGTGGACCGTCGACAACCGGCGATCCCGATCAGACGTGAGGAGCCATCGTACGGCGCTGCGGTCACCGCACCGGTCCCCGCCCCGGAGGCTCCTGGGCATGAGAGGCTCGGTGGCATGAGGGACGACGTCGACGTCCGGGAGCTCGCAGACCGGCTCGCCCGGGTCGTGGACGGTCGGGTGGGGTTCGAGGCGGGCGACCGACACCTCTACGCGACCGACGCGTCGCACTACCGGTCGGTCCCGATCGGCGTGGTGGTTCCCCGGCACGTCGACGACGTCGTCGCGACCATGGCGGTGTGCCACGAGCTCGGGGTCCCGGTGACGCCGCGGGGCGCCGGGACCAGCCTCGCGGGCCAGGCCACCAACGTCACCGTCGTCATCGACGTCTCCCGCCACCTCACCTCGATCGGGCACATCGATCCCGACCGGCGGCGCGCGACCGTGCAGCCGGGGGTGGTCCTCGACGACCTCTGCGGCGCCGCGGCGCCGTACGACCTCACGTTCGGGCCGGACCCCTCCACCCACAACAGCTGCACGCTCGGGGGCATGATCGGCAACAACGCCTGCGGGATCCGCTCCGTCGTCACGGGCCGCACCGTGGACAACGTGGTGTCGCTCGAGGTGCTCCTGCACGACGGCACCCGTCTGACGGTGGGCGGCGAGGGACAGGTCCGCCCGGCGGGCGAGACGTCGTCGGCCCGTGCCGAGGAGGTCCGGCGCGGCCTGGTCGAGCTCCGTGACCGCTACGACTCCCGGATCCGTGCCGGGTTCCCGCAGCTCCCGCGCCGCGTCTCGGGGTTCAACCTCGACGAGCTGCTGCCCGAGCGGGGCGCCAACGTCGCCCGCGCGCTCGTCGGCACCGAGGGCACCTGTGCCGTGACGCTCGCGGCGACGGTCACGCTGGTCGAACGGCCGGCGGCGCTCGCCCTGACGGTCATCGGGTTCCCGTCGATCGCGGCCGCCGCCGACCGGGTGCCGGAGGTGCTGGCGGAGGATCCCGTCGGTCTGGAGGGCATCGACCGGGAGGTGGTCGAGGGCGCCCGGCGTCGCGGCACGCTGCCCGCCGACGGCCTCCCCGACGGCGACGGCTGGCTGCTGGCCGAGTTCGCCGGGCCCACCCCGGCGCAGGCGGTCGCCCGTGCGCGGGGGGCGGCGGGGCGCTGTGGGGGGACCGACGTCCGCGTCGTCGAGGACCGGGCCGAGCAGGCACGCATCTGGGCGATCCGCCGGTCCGGTCTCGGGGCGACGACGTTCCCGCCGGGGGCCCGGCCGCGGTGGCCGGGGTGGGAGGACGCGGCGGTCCCCCCCGAACGCGCCGGGGCCTACCTGCGCGACTTCCGTTCCCTGCTGGAGCGGTACGGGCTCGACGCGGCGATCTACGGCCACTTCGGCGACGGCTGCATCCACGCCAGGATCGACTTCGACCACACGACGCACGCCGGCATCGCCGACTACCGGCGCTTCGTCGAGGAGGCGGCCGACCTCGTGGTCTCCTACGACGGTTCGCTGTCGGGGGAGCACGGTGACGGCCAGTCCCGGGGCGAGCTGCTGGAACGGATGTACGGCGAGGAGCTGGTCGGCGCGTTCCGCGCGTTCAAGGCGATCTGGGACCCCGACGGCCTGATGAACCCGGGCAAGGTCGTCGATCCACGACCGCTCGACGCGGACCTCCGTCTGGGCCCCGACCACGGACCCCGGGAACCGAGCACGATCTTCGCGTACCCCGACGACGGGGGGAGCTTCGCCCGCGCCGCGGGACGCTGCGTCGGCGTCGGCACCTGCCGCCGCGACGACGGGTCCGGGACGATGTGCCCCTCGTACATGGTCACGCACGAGGAGCAGCACTCCACACGCGGTCGGGCGCGGCTGCTGTTCGAGATGCTGCAGCCCGACAGCCGGCTCGACGGGTGGGCGGACCGGCACGTCCACGAGGCCCTGGAGCTGTGCCTGTCCTGCAAGGGCTGCAAGGTCGACTGCCCCGTGGGGGTGGACATGGCGACCTACAAGGCGGAGTTCATGTCGCACCACTACGACGGTCGGAGGCGACCGGTGGTGCACCACGCGCTCGGCCTGATCCGCCGCTGGTCCCGCCTGGCCGCGCTGGCGCCGGGGACGGCCAACCTCCTGCTCGGGCCGCACCGGCTCGCGGCGGCGCTGAAACGAGCCGTCGGCGTGGCGCCCGAGCGTCCCACACCACGCTTCGCGACGCAGACCTTCCGTCGGTGGTGGGCGGGTCGTCCGACGGCCTCCGACGACGGCCCCGAGGTGGTGCTGTTCGTCGACACGTTCACCGACCACTTCGAGCCGGGGATCGGACGCGCGGCCGTGGCGGTCCTGGAGGACGCGGGCTTCAGGGTGCGCATCCCGTCCGAGCACGTGTGCTGCGGACGCCCGCTCTACGACCACGGGATGCTCGAGCGGGCGCGGCGCCACCTCGAGCAGCTCGTGCGGGTCCTCGGTGACGAGCCCGACGGCCCACCCGTCGTGGTGCTCGAACCGAGCTGCGCCGCCACGTTCCGGGACGAGCTGGTCGCGATGCTGCCCGACGACGCCGGAGCGCAGCGGTTGTGTCGCCGGGTCCGGACCCTGGCGGAGCTCCTCGTCGCGGTCGACTACGCACCGCCGCGCCTCGAGCGCCGCGCCCTCGTCCACGGTCACTGCCAGCAGAAGGCGACGGCGGGGCTGCGGGCCGAGGCGGAGATCCTCGACGCCATGGGGCTGGACTGGACGGAGCTCGATGCCGGCTGCTGCGGGCTCGCCGGATCCTTCGGGTTCGAGGCGGGCGAGAAGTTCGAGGTGTCGGTCGCGGCCGGCGAGCGCAAGCTGATGCCGGCGGTCCGCGCGGCGGACGACGACACCCTCCTGCTCGCGGACGGGTTCAGCTGCCGGACGCAGGTGGACCACCTCCAACGCCTGGCCGGAGCCGGCTCCGCGGACGAGCCGCACCGTCGGCCGCTCCACCTGGCCCAGCTGCTCCGGCTCGCCGCCGACACCGGGGCGTCGGGTCCGGTGGCGCCCGGCCCCGTCGAACGGTCCCTCGACGAGCCGGCACCGGCCCGGTTCGCGCGCCACGAGCGGGTCGCGGCCGTCGTGCTCCTGGCGGCGGCGACCGCGTGGGCGGTGGGGCGCTCGCTCAGCGCTTGGGGATGAGCGGCGTCTCGGTCCCGTCCGCCCGTCCACCGGCCGTCGCCAGGAACACCAACCCCAGTGCCAGCACGATGACCGCCGCCGTCTGCGCCCACAGCCACCCGGTCGGCGAACCCGACGCGGCCGCCGGGCGGGCCGGATCGATCACGAGGGACAGCAGCTCCGGGACCGCCGGCACGGCCACCGTGGCGCCGATCGCCACCGCCAACCTCCGTGGCCGCAACGTGGCGGCCGCGAACCCGACCGCCAGCACGGCGATCAGGCCGCCCACCTCCATCATGCGCCACGGCAGGGGCCCCGTGACGATCCGGGTGAGGAGGGACGTGTCGAGGGCGAGGAGCGGCGACCCGGAGGGAGCGACGAAGCGCGGCATCCGCTTGCTCAGGGCCAGCAGTGCCGTCGCGCCGAGGATCAGGGCGCGGGTGAGCGGCCACGTCCACAGCCGCCACTCCGTGCGATCGCCGTTCGCCAGCGAGTGCACCGCCAACGCCCCCGCGACCACGATGACCGCATCCCCGACGAGGGACACCACCAGCCACACCGGCAGCGAGCCGTAGTCGCCGGACAGGACCAGCAGGATCCCCGGGAGGGCCAGGACCCCCTGGCCGGCGATGATGCCCAGGGCGGGGATCCGGCGGTCGCTGCCGCGGAGCAACCAGACCGCGGCCAGCGCGGTCATGCCGTACCACGCCAGCGCGTTCAACGTGCCCAGCACGAACGATCGCGACAGGGGGTCGTCCGGGGAGACCACCCCGACGGTGAACTGGGCGACGAACGACGCCACGACGGCGACGGCCATCCAGCCGATGAACCGGTCCTGCACCTCGCCCTCCGCGTCGCACCGTCACCCCCACCGTTCGTGGTGCACGACCTCGTCGAGGTCGTGCCAGCCGCGGTCCAGCGAGCCGGACCTGCGGTCGGGGGCGGGGTGGCCGATCGTCACGACCCCCACAGGATCGACGTTCGACGGGATGCCGAGCAGTTCCTGCAGACCCACCAGTCGGTGCGCCCCGAAGAAGCCGGCGGCCAGCCCCTCGTCGACCGCCGCGAGCAGCAGGAGCATCAGCGACGCGCCGGCGTCCACGTGCCAGTAGGGCACCGGCCAGGTGATGCCCTCGCCGTCACGGCGCTTGTCCGGTGCGGCGTAGCGCTCGTGGTACGCGTCCTCGTCCGCGCACACGACGACGTGGACCGGGGCGCGGGACAGCCACGGGTCGAACCCGCGCTCGACGTACGCGGACTCGTCGGCGAGATCCGCGATCGCCTGCCTTGTGTGGGCCTCCGTGACCACCACGAACCGCTGGCCCTGCGTGAACCCGGCGCTCGGGGCGCGGCGGGCCGTGTCCAGGATGCGTCGCACCACGGTGCGGTCCACCGGTTCGTCGCGGTAGTTGCGGACCATCCGTCGGCGGGCGACCACCTGTTGGAACTCCACGTCGAGCCTCCCCCAACCTTCTGGGTACCGGCCGTGGGCACGGCCTCGCTAGCGTCGGGTCGAACCTACGCCAGGAACCACCGTGGTCTTCACCGTCCGCACACCCGACGACCGGTTCGAGGGGTTGCCCGACTGGCCCTACGAGTCGCGCTACACCGAGACCGGCGGGTTGCGCCTGGCGCGCGTCGACGAGGGGCCGGCGGACGCGCACCCCGTCGTGCTCGTCCACGGCGAGCCGACCTGGGGCTTCCTGTGGCGGCACGTGATCCCGCCGCTGCTCGACGCCGGACTGCGCACGATCGTCCCGGACCAGGTCGGGTTCGGTCGCAGCGACAAGCCCGCGCGCCGCGACTGGTACACCTACGACCGGCTCGTCGAGAGCTTCGCCGCCCACATCGAGGCGCTCGACCCTGGCCCGGTCACGCTCGTCGTGCACGACTGGGGCGGGGTCGTCGGGCTGCGGTGGGCGGTGGAGAACCCCGAACGCGTCGCCCGCCTGGTCCTCCTCAACACGGGACTGTGGACCAAGGGCGGCCGGCACTCCGAGGCCTGGATGGCGTTCCGGCGGTGGATCGAGGACGTCGAGGAGCTGCCGATCGCCACGATGATCCAGGGCGCGACCGCGACCGACCTGCCGGCGGCGGTCACGGCCGCCTACGAGGCGCCGTTCCCCGCGCCGGAGCACCAGGCCGGGGCGTTGCAGCTGCCGGTGCTGGTCCCGGTGGAGGACGACGACCCCGGGGCGGACGAGATGACGCGGGCGCGCGCGAAGCTGCAGCGGTGGGACGCGCCCGCGTACGTGCTGTGGGGGCGTGACGATCCCCTCCTGCCGACCAAGGTGGGGGAGCGGTTCGTCCGGGACATCCCGACGGCCGAGGAGGTCGACACCGTCGCGGGCATGCACTTCCTCCAGGAGGACTCGGGCGAGGAGGTCGGCCGGCGGATCGCCGCGTTCGTCGCGCGCACCTGAAACGCGCGCACGTGGATCGGACGGACCTGAGCCACCGCACCCCGTCGGGTCGTCAGCCACCGTCCTGCGCGACCTCGAAGCGCAGGCCGCGCGAGCCGGGCACCCGCCGGACGCGCCCCGCGTCGAGGAGCGCCCCGAGGTCCGATCGTGCGTCCTCCGGCCCGACCTCCGCCTCGGCCCGGTAGTCGGCCACGGTGAACCGCGGACCGTCATGTCCCTCCAGGAACGCCTGCGCCCGGTCGGGCGGGTCGGCGTCGAGCGCGCCCAGGCGGCGCGCGGCCCGACGTAGCCCGCCGGTCACCGCCTCGCCCCACCGCTCGAGCCACACGGTCACGTCGCGGCGCCGGTGCGTGGCCGCCACCTCCTCGTGGTAGCCGAGCGGATCCTCCTCGAGGACGGTCTCGGCGATCGCCAGACCGTGCGGGTCCAGACCACGTGCCCGCAGGATCAGCCGGGCAGCGGTGCGGGCGAGACGGCCGTTCGCGGCCTCGTACGGGTGGATCGACAGGAGCTCCAGGTGGACGACGCCACTCACGACCAGGGCGTGCTCGCGGGCGGCCGTCGAGGTCAGCCACCCGCTCAGCAGGGCCAGCCGCGACGCGATGCGGTCGGGGCGGGTGGGCCGGTACAGGACGCGGCCGACCGTGGCGTCGTGGACCGCCTGCTCGCTGAGGCGAAGTCGCCCCGCATCCTCCGGGACCAGCAGGCCGCGTGTCAGTCGCCGATGGAGGCGGTCGAGCGTGTCGCGTGGTGCGGTCAGCACGGTCTCGGCGAGGTCGTCCGACGACAGCGCCGAACGGACGCCCCGGAACTCCACGGCGACGATCTGCGCCTCGGGTACGTCGTGACGCCCCAGCGCGTCGATCCATGTGCCGGCCCGCTCCTCCAGCGGTCGTGCCGTGTCCTGCCACGCGGTCCCCGCCAGCACCTCGTCGACGTCCGGTGCCTCCTCGATCGATGACCCGTCGAGCCGCAACGAGGCCACGGTCGCCGCCGCGCGCAGCCCCTCGACGACCGCGGAGGGCTCGACCGGCCGCAGCAGGGCCGCCAGCCGCTCGGCGGTCGCCACGAGGTCGACCAGGTGCGGGGTACGTGTGAACCTGGTGGTGGGCTGCTCCACGACGCGGCTCGGGCCGGAGGTCACCTGCTCAGGAGCTTGGCGAGGCGGCCACGCTGGGCCTCGACGGAGATGCGTCCGTGGCGCCGGCCGAGGAAGTACGTGCCGGTCGCCAGACCGATCGCCCCGGCGGTGGCCGTGGTCGTCTTGACGACCCGCTTGGCCTTGCGGCTGAACACCACGATCGGCCAGCCACGCTGGTGGGCCACGGACTCCAGCGAACGGTCCGGGTTCACGGCGACGGGGTGGC
>CAZHZQ010000029.1:0-21083 GCA_964537235.1 uncultured Actinomycetota bacterium
AGATCGTGCGTCTCCTCGAGTCGCCCGCGTGCCTGATCAAGCGTGATCACGACGGTCGCGAGATCGACCGGCGGCGGGTCTGCCCCCACGACATCGCCGTCCTCGCCCGGACGAACGCCGAGGCCGGACAGATGCAGCGGGCCCTCGCGGCGGTCGGCGTCCCGGCGATCATCAACGGGGTCGGATCGGTGTTCGCGAGTCCGGCAGCGACCGCGTGGCGGCACCTCCTGGCCGGTCTCGAACGACCGTCGTCCGCCAGCGCCGCACGGACCACGGCGCTGACGCCGTTCGTGGGCTGGTCCGCGGACCGCATCGCGGACGCCGAGGACGACGCCATGACTCCCGTGCACGAGCGGCTCCACGCCTGGGCGGCCATCCTGCGCGAACGTGGCGTCGCATCGCTGTTGCGGACGATCTCCCTGCAGGAGGATCTGCCCGGGCGGCTGCTGTCCCGGCCGGACGGGGAACGGTTGCTCACCGACATCGAGCATGTGGGCGAGCTGCTTCACGCAACGGAGGTGGCCGAGGATCTCGGCGCCAGCTCGCTGCTCGCCTGGTTCGACGAGCGGATCGCCGAGACCGACGAGGACGCCGTCGCCCCGGACGAGCGTGCCCGACGCCTCGAATCGGACCACGAAGCCGTCCCGATCCTCACGATCCACCGGGCCAAGGGCCTCGAGTACCCGATCGTCGCCGCGCCGTTCCTCTGGTCCGGCGGTCGCACGTGGGAGCCGGTCCCGGTCTTCCACGATCCGGCACGGGGCCACGACCGGACCGTGGACGCCGGCGGCCGCGCCTGGGACCGCTTCGACGACCACCTGGAACGCGCGCTCGAGGAGCAGCGTGGGGAGGATCTGCGGTTGCTGTACGTCGCGTTGACCCGCGCGAGGCACCAGGCCCTGGTCTGGTTCGCTCCCGCACGCAACAGCGATCGTTCTCCCCTGGCCAAGGTCCTCTTCGGGCTGCGCGACGAGACCGGTCGCGTCGACACCACGGGCGTCGGGCGCGTCACGAGCGACGCGCGTCTCGACGGCAAGCTCGCGGAGCTCTCCCGAGCGGCCGACGGGCGGATCGCGATCGAGCACGTACCGCGGCAGCCGAACGACGAGGCGTGGTCGGGGCGCCCCGGCGAACCCACCGGGCTGGAGACGGCCACGTTCGGACGGACCCTGGACCAGGTGTGGCACCGCACCTCGTACAGCCGGCTGACCGCACGCAGCCACGAGGCCCCACGCGTCGGCAGCGAGACGGACGAGCAGGTGAAGGACGACGAACGTCTCGCCGAAGGGGTGTCCGCGGTCCACGCGGAGACCCCGGCGGCGACCCCGACCCTGGACGAAGCCGCGCTGCGGGGCGTCGAACTGCCCTTGGCCGCCATGCCGGGAGGCACCGAGATCGGGACCTTCATCCACACCGTGCTCGAGCACACCGACTTCGCCGCGGAACCGCTGCGTGTCGAACTGGAGGCCGCACTGCACGAGCAGAGGAGGCGCCGACGGATCGACCTCGGCGACCGCGGCGCGGTCCTCGACGGCCTGGAACGGGCGTTGACCACCCCCCTCGGAGACGTGACCGGTGACCGGCCGCTGGCCGCGTTCGGGGCACAGCACCGGCTCAACGAGGTCGACTTCGAGTTCCCCGTCGACGTCACGGGCGCCGGCGGGCTGTCCGTCGCGGACGTCGCGGACCTGCTCGATCGGCACCTCGACCCGACCGATCCCCTGGCTGACTACGCACGCCGGCTGCGCGACCCGATGTTCGCCGTCGACGTCCGCGGGTACCTCGCCGGACAGATCGACCTCGTCCTGCGCGTCGACGAGGGGGTCGGCGGGGGTGCGGACGGAAGCGGTGGTGCCAGGTTCGCGGTGATCGACCACAAGACCAACTGGCTGGCGCCGTTCGGTCAGGAACCGACCGCATGGCACTACCGGCCGGACGCGCTGGCCGGCGCGATGATGCGCGGCCACTACCCGTTGCAGGCGCTGATCTACACGGTCGCCGTCCACCGGTACCTGCGCTGGCGGCTGCGCGCTGCGGACGGGGCGCCGATCTACGACCCGGCGAGCCACCTCGGTGGGGTCGCCTACCTGTTCCTCCGGGGGATGACCGGCGCCGAGCACCGAGGGCGTCCGTGTGGGGTGTTCGCCTGGCAGCCGCCGCCGGAGCTCGTCGTCGAACTGTCCGACCTGCTCGACCGGGGGAGGCTCGCGGCGTGAGCACCACCGAGATCCGATCGACCGACGGCTCCCGCGACCGCGACGACGTCGGCGTCGTCCGGCGCACGCCGGACACGCTGGCACCGTTCGTGGCAGCCGGCGTCCTCGCGCCCGCCGACGTCCATGCGGCGCGGACGATCTGCCGGCTCGGGGGCGACGAACGTGACGAGATCCAGCTGGCGGTCGCGCTCGCGGTCCGGGGTCCCCGACTCGGACACGTGTGCATCGACCTGGCGACGGTCCGCGACACCGTCACCGCGGACGAGGACGTCCCGGTCGACCTCGACGCGCTCGAGTGGCCGGACCCGACCTCCTGGGCGCGGCTGCTCGCCGACAGCCCGCTGGTGGCCCACAGCGACGACGGTCATGGGGGCAGCGGTCGTGGAGACGACCAGAGGAGCTGGCCGCTGACGGTCCGTGACGGATCGCTCTACCTCGACCGCTACTGGCGCTACGAGCAGCTGGTGGCCGAGCAGCTGCAACGCCGGGCACTGACCGCCGTCGACGGGGTCGACACCGATCTGCTGCGCGAGGGCCTCGACCGCCTGTTCGCGACGGATCGCTCCGACGGGCCCAGCCGACAGCGGATCGCCGCGGCCGTCTCCGTGCTGCGGCGCCTCGCGGTGATCGCCGGCGGCCCGGGCACCGGCAAGACCTACACGATCGCGCGGGTGCTGACGCTGCTCCACGAGCAGCGCGTCGGACGCAGCGACCGCGACCTGCGCATCGCCCTGGTCGCCCCGACCGGCAAGGCCGCCGCCAGGATGGAGGAGGAGATCCACGACGCCGCCACCCGGGTGGACACCGACGACCGGGTGCGGGCCGCGCTGGCCGCAGCCGAAGCGTCCACGATCCACCGCCTGCTGCGCGTGCACCCTGGCAACCGCAGTCGCTTCCGCCACCACCACGACAACCCGCTCCCCCACGACGTGGTCGTGTGCGACGAGACCTCGATGGTGTCGCTGGCGCTGATGGCCAAGCTGCTGGACGCGCTGCGCCCCGACGCCCGCGTGATCCTCGTCGGGGATCCCGAGCAGCTGGCCTCGGTCGAGGCCGGAGCCGTCCTGGGGGACATCGTCGGCCCCACCACCGGGGGCCTGCGGATGAGCGATCCCGCCCGCCGCTCCCTCGAGCAGGTGGTCGCCGCGGACCTGTCGAGCGACATCACGGCCGCCCCGGAGCCCGGCATCGGCGACGGCATTGCCGTGCTCACACGCGTGCACCGGTTCGAGGAGGAGTCGGGTATCGCCGACCTCGCCACCGCGATCCAGCGCGGCGATGCCGACGCCACGATCGAGGTGCTGTCGAGCGGGCGCCACGACGTGCGATGGCTGCAGCTGCGCGCCGACGCGCACGAGGAACGCGGGACCCGCCCGTTGCGCGAACTGGTCGTGGGCAACGGACGAGAGGTCCACGCGGCCGCCCGGGCCGGGGACGCCGCCGGGGCGCTCGACGCCCTGGACCGCCTGCGGATCCTGTGCGCACACCGCCGCGGACCTCGCGGGGTCACGGGCTGGGTCCCACTGGTCGAACGTTGGCTGGCACAGGACGTCGACGGCTACGACCCGACGGGCCTCTGGTACGTCGGGCAACCCGTCCTGGTCACCCAGAACGATCACCGGCTCGGCATCTTCAACGGCGACATCGGGGTCGCGGTCGCCGCGGAGGAGGGCCTCGCGATCGCCTTCGAGGGCGAACCGCAGCCCCGCCTGATCAGCCCGACCCGCTTGGAAGCGTCCGAGACCGTGCACGCCATGACGATCCACAAGAGCCAGGGATCGCAGTTCGGCGACGTCATCGTCGTCCTCCCGGAGGCGATGTCGCCGATCCTGACCCGGGAACTGCTCTACACCGCGATCACCCGCGGCCGGCGGTCCGCGACGGTCGTGGGCACCGAGGACGCCGTGCGGGCCGCCGTGGACCGCGAGGTCCAGCGGGCGTCGGGGTTGCGGGGCGCGCTGTGGGACTGAGCCTCCCGCAGGGCGCTCAGCCGCCTGGCGGGCTCGGGAGGGTCAACGCGAAGCACGCGCCCGGACCGTCGTCCTCGTACACGAGCTCGCCGCCGTTCGCCCGCGCCAGCTGACGCGCGATCGACAACCCCAGCCCGACCCCCGGCCCGTCCTCGATCCCCGCCTGGGCGAAACGTTCGAACAACCGCGAGACGAACTCCTCCGGGACCCCGTCGCCGGCGTCAAGGACGCGGACCGTGACCGTGCCGTCGGCCTCGTCGACGCTGGAGACGGCGAACGGGGGACGCCCGTACCGGTCGGCGTTCACGAGGAGGTTCGACAGGATCCGTTGCACGTGGACGGGATCGGCGACCACGGCCTGATCGTCCGTCACGTCGAGCGACACGTCCTCCGCGGCGACGCCGTCGATCGCGTCGACCACGTCGAGGACGAGCTCGCGCAGGGCGACCCGCTGCGGTTCCGCGGTGACCGCTCCCGTCGCCAGCCGCTCGCTGCTGAGCAGATCGTCGATCAGCTCGAGCTGCCGGTCCACGTTGACCAGGATCCGGTGCGCGACCTGGCTGCGTTGCTCCTCGTCGAGGTCCCCGCCCCGCTTGTCGAGCACGTCCGCGAAGCCCCGGACCGACGTCAGGGGGGTCCGCATCTCGTGCGAGATCATCGACAGGAAGTCGTCCTTGGCCCGGTTGGCCCGCTCGAGCTCCCCGACGACGGCGCGCTCGCGGTTCAGCGCCCGGGTGACCCCGATCGCGACCGCGCCCTGGGCCGCAACGGCGCGTGCGATCCGGAGCTGCCTGTCGGTGATCGGCGTGCGCTTGCGATGATCGAGCTCGATGACGCCGAACCGCTGCCCCCAGGCCGTCAACGGCAGGTACACGATGGTCTCGATGCCGAACGGCTCGAGCCAGACCGCCGGAATGAGGTCCGGGTGATCCTCCGGCTGCTCGAACGCCGCCGGCTCACCCGACTCGATGACCTGCCAGGCGATCGGGAGGTCCGCGTCCGTCTCGTGGAACCGACGCCAGGCCTCCGCGTCCGGGTGACCGTCGGCGAACTGGCTCATCGTCGGAACCAGCGTGTGACTGTCGGTGTCCACGAGGAACACCGAGCAGCGCTCGAAACCCGTGACCTTGGCGCACTGCTGGGTCACCGCGGCGAGCACCGCCACCAGGTCGGTCGTCTGCGAGAGGACGTCGACGACCTCGACGAGCGCCTGCGCCTCCGCGGTGCGTTCCTGCTCCCGTTCGAACGCACGGGCGTTCTCCAGGGCGAGGGCCAGGTAGTCCGCGAACTCGATCGCCTCCTCGCGGCGGCCTCGGAGCGTGTCAACCGGCCCCTCGATGATCAGCAGCCCGTCGAGGCGGTCGCGAGGGCACAGCGCGATCGCGAGGAACGGGCCGACGTCGAACGTGTCGATGAAGTCCCGGGGCAGGCCACCCGGCGCGCTCGGGTCCTCGACGAGCACGGCGTCCTCCCCGGCGCGGACGCGGCGCACCAGATCCGTCCGCTCGATGTCGAAGCTCCGCCACCGCTCCAACAGCTCGGGGTGCTCCTCCCCCGAGGCGAACTCCGACACGAACGGGCTGAGCACCCCCGTCTCGCGGTCGGCCAGGTGCAGGCTGACCCGGAGCACCGTGAACGCCTCTCCCACGAACTGGAAGACCTCCGCGATGACGCGGCCGGTCGAACGTTCGGTTCCCGCTCTGCGCAGGAAACCCAGCAGCTGGCTCGTGAACGACATCCGGCTCCGACCCGCGGGAGGTGCATGTGCCCCGCGCGTTCGTCCTCCCGACCGAGACTTCGAACGGCACGAGCCTGGCCTTGAGGCGATCCCTCGTCAACCATCCGGACGGACTAGTCCGTCTCGTCACGGGGCGGGACGGGGCGACGCACCGGTCTCGACGGACGGGACTGCCGCGTACCGTTACCTTCGTTCCATGTACCGACGCTCCCCTCGCCCCGTTGTCGCCCTCGTGGCGGTCATCGCCGCGCTGTTGACCGGCTGCGGGTCGACGCCCTCGGCCTTCCACGGCTCCGGCACCACCGGCGGGAACGCGGCCGGATCGCAGGATCCCGGGCCGTCGGCGCGGACGGCGGCCCGCGAGGCGCCCGTGCCGGTCCGCACCCCCATCCGGACGATCCACGCCCCCGAGTGGTCCCCGTTCGCGTGGGTGGGCGGCGTCACCCTGGTCCACCCGTCGGCGGTCGTCGAGCGGGTCGGCTTCCACCAGTCCAACCACGACGGGGCACGGCAGCTCGACGTGCAGCCGTCGGCGGCCGGGGCGATCACCCTGGAGTCCCGGGACCGCGAAACCGGGTCCCGGACGGCCGCGGACGTCGTCGTCGCCCCGGACCTGCCGATCCGTTCCGTCGTCACGGGGACCGTGGTGCGGGCGGGCACCTATGTCCTCTACTGCGAGCACGCGGACGATTTCGCCGTGATCGAACCCGACGCGCACCCCGGGTGGGAGGTCAAGATCCTGCACATCGACAGCGTGCGCGTGTCGGCCGGCGACCGGGTGGAGGCGGGAGTCACGGTGCTCGCGGACGGGCCGACCCCCCTGCCGTTCGACTCCCAGGTCGACGAGCACACCGCCGACCCGAGCTGGCCGCACGTGCACGTCGAGGTCGTGGACCCGTCGATCCCGGACCGCCCCTCCCCCGGCGGCGGCTGCTGACACCTGCCGTCTACGGTTTCTGGAGCACGACCGTCGTGAAGGGAAGGTGCCTGATGAGGTTCAGCGTGTGGCCAGGTCCGATGCAGAGCTGGGAGTCGGTCCTCCAGCTCGCGCGTCACGCCGAGGAGACCGGGTGGGACGGCGTGTGGTTCGCCGACCACTTCATGAACAACGCCGAGGATCCGGGCGGCGACACGCTCGAGTGCTGGGCGACGGTCGCCGCCCTGGCGGTCGCGGTGCCGAGGATCCGGATCGGGACGCTGGTCTGCGGGAACACCTACCGCCACCCGGCGGTGCTCGCGAACCAGGCGGCGACCGTCGACGTCATCTCGGGCGGGCGACTCACGCTCGGCATCGGCGCCGGCTGGCAGCGCAACGAGCACGACCGCTACGGGATCGACTTCCACACCACCCGGGGGCGTCTCGAACGGCTGGAGGAGGCGTGCCGGGTCATCAAGGAGCTCACCACCCAGGACCGCGCCGACCTCTCGGGTGAGCACTACCAGCTCGACGGCGCCCCGCTGGAACCGAAGCCGGTCCAGGACCCGCTGCCGTTGCTGGTCGGGGGTGGCGGCGAGAAGGTGACCCTGCGGATCGCGGCGGAGCACGCCGACGCGTGGAACACGTGGGGGAACCCGGATGTCCTGGCTCACAAGATCGAGGTCCTGGAGGGTCACGGCGAGGACGTCGGGCGCGACCCGTCAGAGATCGAGCGCAGCGCCCAGGCGTTCGTCTTCCTCAGCGACGACCAGGCGGAGCTGGACCACCTGCGCGAGAACGTGCCCGGGAAGCGGGCGGTCATCGGGACCCCGGACGAGCTGGTCGAGACCATGGCGGCCTACCGCGACGCCGGGGTGGACGAGTTCATCGTCCCGGACTTCAACCTCGGGGGCGGGCAGCAGCGCCAGGAGGTCTACGACCGCTTCCTCGAGGAGGTGGCGGCCCCGCTGCGCGCCTGACGCAGCACCGCCCCGGCTCCGAGCAGCGCGAGCGCGAGCACGACCGCCCCGCCGCCGGTCGTCGGCGTCGGCGCCTGACCGCCGTCTCCGGTGCCGCCGTCCGTCGCCCCGCCGTCATCCGCCGCCGGGAGGAGCACGATCTCCTGCTCACCTTCGACGACGGCAACACGTGCCCCGTCCGGGCCGGCCTCGGCTCCGGCGATCTCCTCGCCGTCACCCAGGACGCGCGTGCCGGCCGGGAAGCGTCCGTCCAGCAGCACCTCACCCGCCACGTCCGCGGTCACCTGCAGGGTGAGTTCCTCCCGCGGGTCGAGCTCGGCGCGGGCGAGGTCGAACCGCACGGACCCCACGTTGGCGAGGGTCAGCTCCATCAGGTTCTCGACCTCGATCTGCGGAGCTTCACCCCACTCCAAGCCGACGTCGACGTACTCGATCGGATCGACCCCGGTGTCCTCGATCCGGGTCGTCTCCGGGTCGCCCACCCCGTGTCCGTGGCTGAACGCATCCACGGTGGCTTCTGCCAGCTCCGCGGAATCGTCCGCGAGACGGACCTCCGACACCCAGTAGGCGTGGTCGTGCACGAGCCCCAGGTCGGGTGCGTCGGTGGCCGGCAGGTACGAGAAGGTGACGTGCGGCGGCGACCGGTCGACGGCCGCGTCCCCGAGGAAGTCCACCGCGGCCTCGACGTCGTAGTCGAGCAGCGCGATCGTGAAGTGCTCCGCGGTCGGGTAGACCCGGAACCGGTAGCGGTAGCCGTACTGCTCGAACCCGTCGATGCCGTGTTCGGGCGCCCCGAGGTTCTGGGCACGCGGGCCGGGCAGTGGCACGAGCTCGTCCTCGCCGGCCGCCAGGTTCAGGTAGGGGACGTTGCGGACGTTCTCGAGCCACAGATTCGACAGCGTCTCGGCGCCCCCGGTCGGGTCGCCCGGCGGGACCCAGATCCCGTCGCCGGGCGGACCCACGGTGGTGAACGCCTTCCCGAACAGGTCCGGGTACAGCCCGCCGAGCCGGTAGGTCCCGTAGCCGCCCATGGAGTACCCGGCGATCGCCACGCGATCGGGATCCAGGTTGAAGTGCCGGGCCACGTCGTTCCACACCTCAAAGGTGTCGTACTCGGCCTCGAGCTGGTACCAGCCGTCCGGCCCACGGGCCATGGGGGTGGCCACCAGGTTCCCGCGCTCCTCGCCGAGCTGCCGGATCCCGGTCGACCCGTTGTACTGCCAGTGCTCCGACGCCAGCGAGTGCAGGTCGAAGGTGAACCCCGCGGGGGTGTCCGGGTCGTACGTCGACGGCACGTACAGCGAGTACGGCTGCAGCTGTCCCAGGTAGGCCGGGAACGCGTCCAGGTCGCGACCCTCGCCGAGGTCCAGACGGGAGGGGAACAGGCGCACCTGCGTGCCGGTCTCGGGGACGGTGGTGCGTTCCTCGCCCGCGTCCAGCGCCGCGAAGTCGATGTCGTGCGCGAAGTTGGTCGGCATCTTGCTGCGCAGCGCGGGAGCCTGCTGGGAGTCCGGCGGGACGTTGTCGCCGACGTACGGCTCGTCGAACCGGAAGCCGACGTTGAGGATCCCGGTCGGTGACGGATCGAGGACGTCGGCACCGCCGGGCTGGTCCTCGCCGGCGCTGTTCGCCGGCAGCAACCAGCCGCCCTCGCCGTCGTGCAGGCCGACCGCCACGGTCGCCCGCCAGGTACCCGAGGGATCGGAGACCGTGCGCGGCACCGTCACGGTGATCTGGTCGGCTTCGAGGTCGGCCTCGACCGGCAGCTCCGTGGTGACCGGCTCGGTCCCGCCGAGGTCGTGGTGCTGGGCGCCGGTCCCCCACGTGACGACGGCCTGGTCGGTGCCGGGGAACGGGGCGTTCGGGTCGCCGGGGAGGACGGCGCTGCCCGTGGACGCGTCGCCGTCGGTGTCGAACGCGATCGCTGCGATCGTCGTGTCGGAAGCCAGCAGCGTGTTGAGCGTGATCCGGTACATCACGTCGTCGGGTCCCGTGGAGATGCGGAACTCCACGAGGTCCGCCGCGTTGCCCCCGTAGCGCTCGCGGTCCGTCGGGTAGGTGATGTCGCCGACGCGTGCGGACAGAGAACTGTCGCCCTGCCCGTTCGTGTCCGAGCCGTAGTCGTCGTAGAGGTGGTCCTGGTAGAGGTACTCCCCGTCCACGTAGGCGTCGGTGCCGGACACGAGGAGGGGCCCGGCGCGGAACCGTTCGTGGCGGTTCTCGAGCTGGGGCGCGTCAGGGGCCAGGGCGTACAGCACCTCGGGACCCGGCCTGGCACCGCTGTCGACCTGCGGGAGCGATGCCGCGCTGTCAGCAGCCACGGGCGCGGCAGCGAACACGGCGAGCAGCGCGACGGTCGCGGCTGCGGCGATGAGAGGGGTCAGGCGGCGCGGGGTGGACACGCAGGGCTCCTGGGCTGGGGTCGCGGTCGGGGCTCCGGGCGGGCAGCCGGCGGAAGCGGTCCGGCACCTGCGGAGTTCGACGCCGGCCGACCGGTGTCCTCCTGGCCGGGGGGACGTGTGTCACCCGACCGCGAGGTGTGTACTCTGGATGCGTACCGACTGCCCCCAGCACGCCGACCGCAACACCTCTCGGGATCTGTTGCTCAGGGTCTGTTGCGTCGGAGCGCCTGTCGGCACTCGGTACCGCGAGACCCGCGCAACCGCGATCTCGGCCGTGACCTTCGACAGGCCACGTCCGTTGCATACATGGGGCGACGGGAGCGGCGGTCCGGCGAAGACGCCGGACCCGACGGCCAGAGCGAACACGCTCGTCGTCCGTGACCGCATGTTCACGACCGGAAGAGCGAACGATCACCACACAGAACGGACCGGGGACCTTGACCCCCGACGACCTCCAAGAACTCGCACAGGCGCACCTCGACGGGCTCGCCTCCGACAAAGACCTCGAGATCCTCCGGGAACGGGAGGATCAGTGGATCGACGCGCTGCAGTTCCTGCGCGCGCGCCTGAACGCGACCATCGAGAACCTGACCACGCGCGTGACCGGCCCCGAGCGGGAGCTGGTCCTCGCGGACTTCGGCGAGGAGCGTCGCCGCATCCAGATCATGCTGGCCGAGTTGACCGGCGGTCCCCTGCCAGAACTGGCGCGTCCGCAGGCCGCCCAGGTCCTGCCCGAGCCGCCACCGCTCGGGTCGCCCCAGCTCCAGCTGTCGTGGCACCGCGGCCGTGTGGTCGCCTGGTCGGCTGCTCCCACCGCCGGTTCCGAGGCCGCCGACGCGGTCCTGGAGCGTCTGACCTCGTCCGGCGCACAGGCGTCCGCGTGGCAGTCCCACGCGCGCATCGCGCTGCCCGACGACAGCAAGGTCGACGCACTCAGCGCCCCGCTCGGCTCCGTGCTGGGGTGGCTCGTGTCGCTGCCGGCCGCGGACGACGACTCCCTCGGCATCAGCGCCCGGTGGGTCGGACAGGTCGCCGCGTGGGCCGTCCGGCTCGTCGGGCAGGGGCGGATGGTGCCCCAGCTCGAGCGAGCCTCCGAGGACACCCAGGACCAGAACGGACGTTCCGGTCGGTCGTCGTTCAGCGTCCGGTGGGCTCCCGCGGTGGTCGACGCCGACGAGCTGGAGACCTTGGCTCGTGCCATGCCCGGTTCGGTGTCGGTCGCGGATGACCGGCAGGACGCCACCGCCGTCACGCGCGCGGTGCTCGCGGCCTCCGTCGACGCGATCTGCCGCGACGCGGCCTCGCACATCGAGACGCCGGCGCCGCCGCCGCAGCCGCGGTCCGGCCAGGAGGTCGCCGAGAACTTCCTCGCCCGGCTCGACGGCACTCCCTTCGACGCGCCCGACACCCACGGCACCGGCCTCAGTCACGGGTTGCGGCGGTGGGCCGGTCCCGTCACCAAGCCGTCGAGCCTGCGGCTGGTCGTGCAGCTCGACCCACCGGACGAGGTCGATGCCTGGCACGTACGGACGCTCGCGCCGATGGGCGACGGCGACCACGAGGCCGTCGAACCCGCCATGTCGAAGGCGTCGAACCAGCGCCGTGAAGCGATCAAGGGCGAGCTCGACCGGCTCGAGGCGCTGTACCCGCCGCTGGCCCGTGACCGCTCCAAGCACCGCGGCCAGGTCCTCCTCAGCCAGGAGGAAGCCTGGGAGCTGATGACCTCGACCGGTGCGGACCTGACGGCCGCCGGTTTCGAGGTCCGCGTCCCGCCGTTGTCCCGCAAGAAGGCGTCGCCCGGTCTGCGGCTCACCTCGACCAACGGCGAGACCGCCGTCGGGGCGCGGGACCTCGCCGACGTGCGCTGGTCGGCCGTGTTCGGCGATGTCGAGCTGTCCGCCAAGGAGATCGTGGAGCTGTCCCAGCAGGCCCGCCCGCTGGTCAAGGCGCACGGTCGCTGGGTCCCCGTCGACAAGGCGGACCTCGAGGCCGCGGCCGAGGCGCTGGCCGAACGCGCCGGCGACACCGCGCTCAGCGGCGCGCAGATGCTGCGCTACGCCCTGGGCCTCGAGACCGGCCCGCTGTCCGGCGGGGTCACCGTCGACGGCGAGGGCTGGGCGGCCGACCTGCTGCGCAGCGCCCAGGAGATCCCCGAGAACCCGCCGACCCAGCCGGAGGGCTTCCACGGCGAGCTGCGCAGCTACCAGGCAGACGCGCTCGCGTGGCTGGAGTTTCTCGACGGCGCCGGGCTCGGCGGTTGCCTCGCCCTCGACATGGGGCTGGGCAAGACCCCGGTGATGCTCGCACACCTGCAGACCACGCCCGGTCCGCACCTGGTGATCGCTCCGCCCGCCGTGGTCGGCAACTGGGCCTCCGAGGCCAAGCGCTTCGTGCCCGACCTGAAGATCGTGGTCCACCACGGCACCGACCGGGCCGACCACCACGAGGTCGAGGACGAGGCGGCCGACGCGGACGTGCTCATCACCACGTACGCGACCGGCGTGCGCGACATGGCCGCGCTCGAGGAGATCGCCTGGGGCAAGGTCGTCCTCGACGAGGCACAGGTGATCAAGAACCACACCACCGAGACCGCCCAGCAGCTGCGGCGCCTGAACGCGCACACCCGGGTGGTGCTGACCGGAACCCCGATCGAGAACGGCCTGTCCGATCTGTGGTCCCTGATGGACTTCGTGAACCCCGGCCTCGTCGGCGACCGCACGACATTCGTCGCCCAGCTGACCAACGATGCGGACCGGAGCACGGCCGAGCAGGTGCTGCGCACGCTCAACGGCGTGCTGGTGTTCCGCCGCACCAAGGCGGAACCGGCGATCGCCGAGGAGCTGCCGGACCGGATCGACGAGCTCGACCACTGCCCGATGACCCAGGAGCAGATCGGTCTGTACCAGGCCGTCCTGGACGAGCTGGTCGTCAACACGGGCGAGGACAGCACCAAGAAGAAGGGTGCGGTGCTCGCCGCGATCACCGCCCTGAAGCAGATCTGCAACCACCCGGCCGCCTACACCGGCGACGAGGAGCCGCTGCGGGGCCGCTCCGGGAAGCTCGCGCGGCTCGAGGAGCTCGTCGACAACGTGTTCGAGGCCAACGAGCGCATGCTGATCTTCACGCACTTCGCGAAGTGGGGCGAGCGGCTGGCCGACTACCTCACCGAGCGCACCGGCCTGCCGATCCACTGCTACCACGGTGGGCTGGCACGGGGCGCGCGCGACACGATGATCGAGGACTTCCAGCAGGGTGAGGGCCCCGGGGCGCTGGTCCTGTCGCTCAAGGCGGGCGGCACCGGCCTGAACCTGACCGCCGCCAGCCACGTGGTCCTGTACGACCGCTGGTGGAACCCGGCGGTCGAGGACCAGGCACGCGACCGGGCCTGGCGGATCGGTCAGGACAAGACCGTCGTCGCCCACCGGCTGGTGTGCCCCGGCACGGTCGACGAACGGGTCGAGGAGGTCGTCGCCGGCAAGCGGCGGATCGCCGACATGGCCCTGCCCAAGTCCAGCACCGTCGGCGACCTCGACAGCAACCAGCTCCAGCGCGCCCTCGGGATCGACGATTCGCTGGTCCTGACCGACGACATCTCGACCCCCGAGGTCGCGGCCTCCCAGGCCACGTCGCGGGAAGGAGGCAGCCGATGAGCCGCGGACGACGCCGCAAGGGCAACCGCCGTTCGAAGGCCGACGGCCGGTCGCAACGCAACGGACGCGGCAACGGCCAGAGCAAGGGGCAGCAACGCACCGACGGCACCTCCTTCTGGGGCGATCCCTCGGCGCTGCCGTCGGAGGTCCCCGAGGTCCGCATCACCGACGACGCCTCAGCCGTCCCCCGGTCGCTCGGCGAGCCGCCTCTGCCCGGCCACCGCGAGGTCGCCGAGCACTACTTCGCCGCGATCTACGACCGCGCCGTCGCCACGGCCGGGGCGTTGGCCGCAGCCGGCGGGCTGATCGAGCCCGACCAGCTCTCCGCCCGCCACGACGAGGACTGACAGGTCCCAGTGAGCGACGCCGTGAAGAACACCTACGTGGAGGACCGCTTCGAGCGGAACACGGACTACATCTCCGACCGGATAACCTCGGACGGACGGGGCGACTGGCCGGTGGAGCCCGGCCGCTACCGCCTGGTGGTCGCCAGAGCCTGCCCGTGGGCGCACCGATCGATCATCGTGCGGCGGCTGCTCGGCCTCGAGGACGTCCTGTCGATGGGCGTCACCGGCCCGGTCCACGACTGGCGCAGTTGGACCTTCGACCTCGATCCGGGAGGCGTCGACCCGGTCTTGGGCATCGAGCGGTTGCGGGAGGCCTACCTCGAACGGTTCCCGGGGTACGACAGCGGCCACCGCGGCATCACCGTCCCGGCGATCGTCGACATCCCCAGCGGCGAGGTCGTGACGAACGATTTCCCCCAGATCACCCTCGACCTGTCCACCCAGTGGACCTACCACCATCGGGACGGCGCTCCGGACCTGTACCCCGAGGACCGCCGCGACGAGATCGACGAGGTTGTCGAGCTCGTCTACCACGACGTCAACGACGGGGTGTACCGCGCCGGGTTCGCCGGAGAGCAGGACGCCTACGAGGAGGCCTACCAGCGCCTGTTCGCCCGCCTCGACTGGCTTGAAGCGCGCCTGACGGACCAGCCGTACCTCGTCGGCGACACCATCACGGAGGCGGACGTCCGCCTGTTCACGACCCTGGTCCGGTTCGACGCCGTGTACCACAACCACTTCCGGTGCAACCGCAACAAGCTCACCGAGATGCCCGTGCTCTGGGCCTACGCGCGGGATCTGTTCCAGACCCCCGGGTTCGGCGACACGGTCGACTTCGTGCACATCAAGCGCCACTACTACCTCGTCCACGAGGAGCTGAACCCCACCGGGATCGTCCCAGCGGGCCCGGACCTCACCCGCTGGGCGGAGCCCCACGACCGGGAGCAGCTCGGCGGCCACCCCTTCGGGGACGGCACTCCCCCGCCGCCGCCCCCACCCGCCGAGCGCGTCCCGCCGAAGCACAACCCCGCGCTGGAACGGTCGTAGCGCTCAGCGTCGGCGGACGGTCCGAACTCGGTCGCCAGGACGCCACGTGACGATCACCAACTCGTCACCCTCGACGCGCACCAGGCTCGCGAGCTCGATCGCGAGTCGGAAGTGGCTACCCGGCACACCACCAGCCGGACCGTCCATCGGCACCAACCTCCCGGCGAGCTTCGCGTCGCCCTCGGCGAGGTCCTCCTCGAGCGGGGCGCTGTGCAGCTCCACTCGAGGATCGCGCCGCACGTCGTCGAGCTTGCGCGAACCCGGCATCATCCCCACCGTCACCTGATCATCGCCGATCCGGACCTCTGTGCCGCTCAACCGCGGGGCGCCCCCGGGCCGGACCGTTCCGATGACGTGGTGGAGGTTCGCCGCGAACCTCGCCCGGATACGGCCAGCGAGCTCCGGCGCAGCCTCGACGAACGTGCCCCACGAGGTCCCGTCGCCTCCCGGCCCTCGTTCGCGCGGAGTTCGACGTGCCTCCATCCAGCCTCCCTGTGGCGTTTTCACCGACAGTGGCATGGTGGCACGAGAGTGCGACAACCGTCTCCCTGCCGCGGGAGTTCCCGTACGTCGTCGCGCTCCCGCGATCGCGCGCCAACGGGATACGGTCATGATGGTGCCGTTCTGGTCCCGAAGCGGGGTACGCGCATGACGAGCCGCAAGCCCGAGGGCCTGTCCTGGGAACGGTGGGTCGACCGCCTACTCCGCGAAGCGCGTGGACGTGGAGAGTTCGACGATCTGTCCGGCCGCGGGAAGCCGCTCCCCGGGATCGAGGGGCCCCGCGACGACCTGTGGTGGGTCAAGGACAAGCTCCGCCGCGAGAACGTGTCGATCGTACCCCCGACGTTGAAGATCCGACGCGAGATCGAGGAGGCTCGGGAACGGATCGCCGAGGCCGACTCAGCGTCTGAGGTCCGCAGGATCCTCGCCGCGATCAACGCCCGGATCCGCCACCTCAACGCCCACGCCACCGCGGGACCACCCTCGAACGTGGTCCCGCTCAACGTCGAGCACGAGGTCGTCCGGTGGCGGCAGCAGCAACGAGATGACGTCACCTCCTGATCACCCCGAGCAGCCGGCCGCGTCTCAGCCCGGCCACCAGGCGGGTGACGGTCGCGTCCCCGGTCATCGCCCGGTTCACCAGGTGCGATCGCGCGGGAGGTGGATCCAGCCCTCCTGCTGGATCACGCTGCGGTCGAGGTCCGCGGCTGCTTCCGAGGTCGGCCCGATCGTGCGCCCCTCCTCGGCGAGCTTCGCCACAAGCGCGCAGACGAACGCGTCCAGCTCGTCGTCGCTGTCCCGGCACCGACGCTGCCAGTCCCCCACCACCGCGTCACCCAGGAACGCGGCGAGGTCCTCGACCACCTGGGCGCGGATCGACGGATCGGACTTGTAGCTGCCGTCGGGGTACAGCCCCCAGCAGCGCAGCGTCCCGGCCGGGTACGCCTCGACCAGCCTGCCGGTCCATCCGGACCGGTCGACGGGGATCCCCCGATCACGCAGGCGACGCTCGATCCGTGCCATGCGGAAGGCGGTGACGCCGAGCAGGTCGGTCGAGACGCTCAGCGGGGGGCGGGGCGCCCGACCCTCCCGGTCGAGCCCGGCGAGATGATCGGTCACCCATCGATCGGTGAGGCGGTAGCGGAGACGGCGGATCTGGCCGTCCGGATCCCAGCCCGGATCGGGCCACCGCCGGTCGCGACTGTGCATCGAGACGGCGTCGACGAACTCGGTGGGCCAGCCGAACGGGACGTCGACGGCGACCTTGACGACCGTCTCGTCGGTGATGCGACGGAGCAGCTCGTCATCGGTCAGGACGACCCCGTCCGTGGACGGGAAGGTCGCCACGAGTCGGTCACCGTCAGCGCGCAGCTCGCACAGTCCGGTGGCGCGTGGTTGGGTCGCGAGGTCGATCCCGAGGTACGTCATCGCGTACGTCATCGCCTCCAGCTCACCGGTGATCACCTCCGAGCGCGACGCCTCACCCGTCGAGTGGCAGCTCGGTCGCGTATCTGCGACTCAGCCGCCACTCGACCGGCGCGCTCGCCCATCCGTCGGCTCCGGCACCGGTTGGGGCGGGGGCTCGCCGACGTAACGGGCGGTCGGACGGATCAGCCGGTTGTCGGCGGCCTGCTCGAGGATGTGCGTGCACCACCCGATCGTGCGGCTGGACGTGAAGGTGGGGGTGAACAGCGCCGGCGGCAGACCGATCTGTTCGAACACGACCCCGGCGTAGTACTCGACGTTCGCGTAGAGCTTCCGCCCGGGCTTGAGCTCGGCGAGCACGTCGACCACGGTCTTCTCGACCTCGACCGCCAGCGCGGCACGCTCACCGCCCAGCCGTTGGGCCACCCTCCTGAGCATCTCCGCCCGCGGATCCTGGGTCTTGTAGACGCGGTGGCCGAAGCCCATGATCCGCTCGCCGTTCTGGACCTTCCGCCGGACGATCTCGTCGGCCCGGGACGGGTCCTCGATCTCGTCGAGCAGATCGAGCGCGCGACTCGGCGCACCGCCGTGCAGGGGCCCCGACAGCGCCCCGATCGCCCCGACCACGGCGGCGGCCAGGTCCGCGCCGGTCGAGGTGATGACACGGGCGGTGAAGGTCGACGCGTTGAACCCGTGGTCGATCGTGGAGATCAGGTACTGCTCGACCGCGCGGGCGTGCTCCGGTTCCGGCTCCTCGCCGGTCATCATCTTGAGGTAGTTCGCGGCGTACGGCAGGTCCGGGTCCGGAGCGACCGGTTCCTCCCCCCGGCCGAGGCGGTACAGGTGCATGATCAGCGTCGGGACGACCGCGGTTGTCCGCAGCGCCTGCTCGGACAGCTCGTCGATCGTCGTGTCGTGCGACGGCCGGAAGCCGAGCTCGGCGCCCACCAGGGACAACGCCGTACGCAGACCGTCCAGGGGCTGTTCGGCGGTGCGGGCCACCTCGGGGAGCAGCTCCGCGGTGCGCTTGGGCACCGCGCGCAGGGGTGCGACCTCCTCGCGGAAGGCCTCCCGCTGGTCACGGTCCGGCAGCTCCCCACGCAGCATGAGGTGCCAGACGTCCTCGATCGTGCGCTGCTCGGCGAGGTCCACGGCCGAGTACTGCCGGTAGTGGTAGAAGCCCTCCTGACCGCGGACGTCCCCGATCGTGGTCTCGGCGACGATCACGCCGGCGAGCCCCTTGGGGGCCTCGAGCTGCCCACGGTGCACGACCGGCTCGAGTCGGGCGACAGCCAGCAGGTCACGGAGCGACACGATCCCGGACAACCGCTGATCCTCGTCCACCACAGGCACGTGCCGGAACCCGCGCTCGTGCATCTCGTGCATCGCATCGGTCGGGCTGGTGGTGCTGGTCGCGGTCACCGGCTCGGCGGTCATCCACTCGCCGACCTCGGCGTCCGGTCCGGCCCCAGCGGCGTTGGCGCGCAGGAGGTCCCGTTCGGTGAGGATCCCGTCGACCCGACCGTCGTCGCTGACGATCAGGGCGCCGATCCCGTGCTCGGTCATCGTCCGTGCGGCGTCGATGAGCCTGGCCGACGAGGCCACCGTCTGCACCGGCGAGCTCATCAGATCGCCGAGATCGCTGCGTTGCTCGCCCATCGGTCCTCCTGTGGAACGCCGGCCGGCTCGAACCTACAGCCGCCGGGTTCAGTCCGGCAGTCCGTGCAGCACGTAGGCCGTGACCGTCCCCGCCTTCCCCTTCACGTCGAGCTCCGACAGCTCCTCGACCTCCGCGCCCTCGGGCAGGCGCTCGTAGGTCCCTCGACCGATCACCACCTCACCGACCGGAGCGATGCTCTCGAGCCGGGCCGCCAGGTTCACGGTGTCGCCGATCACGTCGTGCTTGCGATAGCCACTTTCGGCCCCGACCACCCCCGCAGCCACCTCGCCGCTGTTGACTCCGGCGCGGAACCGCGGCCAGTCCGGCTCCTGCTCGGCGACCTCGGTTGCGGCCCGCTGCAGCGCCAGGCCCGCACGAACGGCGAGGAGCGCGTGGTCCGGCTGATCGCCGGACTTGTTGAACACGACCATGATCGCGTCACCGATCAACTGGTGGACCTCTCCTCCCAACTCCTCCATCAACGGCACCAGCCGGGCGAAGTAGGTGTTGAGCATCCGCGCGACCTCGGCCGGGGAGGTCCGTTCCGAGAAGCTCGTGTACCCCTGCAGGTCCGCGAACAGGACGCTGACCTCCTCGGCGCCCGCCAGGGTCTGTTCGAGGTAGAGCGCGCTGAACCGTTCCTCGTGCCACTCCTGCCGGGCGGAGAGCGCGATCATCGCGAACGCCGCGAGCATCAGCACGTGCCACTCCCACCACGAGACCCGCCAGTTGACGGCGAGGACGATGACGATCATGGCCTCGGCGAGCAACGTGAACGCCAACGCCGTCGCGAACACGAAGCGGGCCCGGCGCCGCCGGTACAGGCGCAGGTACCCGACCGCCCCGGCCCCGTACCCCAGCACCCCGACCGCCCCGAACACGACCTGCCACCCGTCCAGGGACTCCTGCTGCAGCGGATCGTTCAGCGGCGGCACCTCGGCGAGGGACACGATCGCCCACACGACCATCAGCGCGAACAGTCCCACGAGGATCGGCCGCGACCTGGCGGTGAGCCGCCGAGAGGCGGACGGGGACAGGTCCAAGGCGGACGCCGCGACGAACAGACCGCCCAGCAGCAGCCCGACCGGGGTCGCGAGCTCGAAGCCGGCGTTCGGTCCGACCAGCACACCGGGGGTGGCGAGCGCGTGGAGTCCGAGGAACCCCGCCCCGGACAGGAACGCCAGCGAGACGAGGAAGAGCCGGGCGTCCCGGCGGCGACGGGCGGCGATCGTGACCGCGTAGCCCAGGGACATCGCGATCGCCGCGGCGGCGAGCACGAGCCAGAAGTGTGCCGGGTGGTTCTGCCACCGGACGTCGAGCGTGGGACGCCACCGCAGCAGCCCGAGCAGGACGAGCGGCACCAGCGCGATCGCGACGGCCGCGATCGCGCGCCTCCCGGCGGCTCCCCGTCCATCCGCCGCGGAGGAGGTCATCACGGGTCGAGAGGACGACATACGCGACCGACCCTACCCGCCTCCGGCGACACCTCACGGCGCCCGTTCGACCGTGCAGCGCTGCACGCGGCTTCCACTCGACGGATGTCCGAAGGGTGTCGGGAGCATCCCGGTACCGTGGACGTCCACGGATCCATCGCAGGAGCTCGGTATGTCCCTCGTCCCCCGCACCGGCTTGAGCCGGTCGCACTGAGCCGAGCCACCTCACGATGTCCTCCCCCCTCGATCCGACGCGCGCGGCTGCACGCCGGCGCACGTTCGCGATCATCTCCCACCCCGACGCGGGCAAGACGACCCTGACCGAGAAGTTCCTGCTGTACTCCGGGGCGATCCAGGAGGCCGGAGCGGTCCGGTCGCGGAAGGTCGAGCGGACCGCACGGTCCGACTGGATGGAGATGGAGAAGCAGCGCGGCATCTCGATCTCCTCGGCGGTGGTGCGTTTCGACCACCGCGACGTGCACTTCAACCTGCTGGACACGCCGGGGCATCGTGACTTCTCGGAGGACACCTACCGGGTGCTGTCCGCGGTGGACGCAGCCGTGATGGTCCTGGACGCCGCCAAGGGCGTGGAGCCCCAGACCCTCAAGCTGTTCGAGGTCTGCCGGCGCCGCGGCACGCCGCTGCTGACGTTCATCAACAAGATGGACCGTCCGTCGCTGGATCCGCTGGCGCTCCTCGACGACATCGAGGAGCAGATCGGGCTGACCCCGATCCCGGTCACGTGGCCGGTCAAGTCCCGCGGGGACTTCCACGGGGTGGTCGACCGACGCGACCACA
>CAZHZQ010000030.1:0-8494 GCA_964537235.1 uncultured Actinomycetota bacterium
ACGGCACCTGACCGCCAAGACGGACTTCATGTCGCTCACGGCACTGCGGTTCGCCGTCGGGTTGCCGGCCGCTGCGGTCTTCGTGCAGGTCGACCAGGGCAGCGCTGGGTTCGTCGCCGTCTCCGGTGGCGACCTCGTCCCGCTGCTGCTGCTGGCACTGGTGCCGGGCCTGGTGGCGCTGCTCCTGTACTACCGCGGGTTGGGCAGCACGCCCGCCTCGTTGGCGACGCTCGCCGAGCTCGCGTTCCCGCTTGCGGCCGTGTCGATCAACTACGTCGCGTTCGGCGAGACGTTGACGGCCACCCAGTGGTTGGGCCTGGCGATCCTGACCGGCACGATCACGGTGATGAGCCTCCTGTCGCGGACGCGCGGCAGCAAGGCGATGGGTGTCCGGGTGACCCGGCGCCCCGCCCTCGAACCCACCGCCTGACCCTCCTGCTGAATCTGACCGCGGTGTGCCGCGCGCAACGACGTTGGAGGTGCGATGCCCCCGTCCATCACCGTGGATATGCGCGTTTGCCTGTGGAGCTCTATTCGCGCGTAGTTGCATGAGGGCGTCGGCGTGTCGTCACCGGTAGAGCATCAACGCCCTGTCTTCGCATCGGGGACCGTCGCTTCCCAGGGCCCCTGTCTTGAGTGGTCCTGGTCAGTTGTCCGGAGACAGTTCTGCGAATTGCGCAGAACGGGGTCCCCGGTTAGGTGCCGGGAGCCGGGTTGTGAGGTCGTGCGCAATCACTTCCTCGCGACGAACAGGGCGTTGATCGGTTCGTTGGGTAGATCGTCGACCTTCACGTCGACGAACCCGGCATCTTGCAGCATCTGTTCGGCGACCTGTTCACCCCAAGCGGTACCCAGGCCGGCGCCGTCGTGCGCGAGCGAGATCGTGAGGCAGTGCAGCGTGCTGACGGCGTAGAGGAACGGCGCCATGGGGTGGGCCACGTTGTCCTCGAGGTCGCTCGAGACGCGGGGTTCGAACATCAGGAACACCCCGTCATCGCGCAGGAGCGTGTGGATGTTGCGGAGGACATCCGCGGGAGCGACCTGGTCGTGGATCGCGTCGAACACGAAGGCGATGTCGAACGGTTCGTCGACGGAGAGCGTGGCGGCGTCGCGGATCTCGAAGCGTGCGTTTTCCAGCCCGGCGTCGGCGGCTTCCTGCCTGGCCTGGTCGATCGCGTCCTCGGCGAGGTCGTATCCGACGAAGGTGGATCGGGGGAACGCCTGCGCCATCACCACGATGGCGCGACCGGTGCCGCACCCGATGTCGGCGACACGCGCCCCGGCCTCCATCCGGTCACGCACCTCGGGGGCGAGGTCGAGCCAGACGGTGAGCAGGTTCTCGTCGAAGCCGCCACGTCCGAGCCCGTCCATCACGTCGGTGAACTCCGGGCGGTACTCCTCGTACGGGACACCGCCCCCGTTCCGGAACGCGTCGCTCACCTGGTGCACGTGCTTGGCGAGGTGGGTGTTGAGCCGGGCGAACGGGGCGAGGTTGTCGGCGCTGTCACCAACGAGGCACGCGGCGTGTTCGATGGGCAGGTCGTACGTCGCGGTCCGCGGGTCGTACTCGAACACGCCACCGGTGACCATCGCACCCAGCCATTCGCGGACGTAGCGTTCGTGGAGGCCGGAGCGGGCGGCGAGCTGCTCGCTGGTGGCCGGTTCGCCTGCCGCCGCGGTGAACAGGCCCGTGCGGTGGCCGATGTCGATCAGATACGTGAGCATCCCGCCGGTGTAGAACCCGAAGAGCTGCTCCGCGAAAGCCTCAACGCGTTCCTCATCGATCGAGCCGTCGGGCACCGTGACGGTCGCCTCTGTCGCAGGCGCGTCGGTGGGCTGTCTGGTTGTCGTGTCGGTGCTCATGGCTGGGTTCCTGTCGCTCGCGGTGTGCGAACGATGGGAACACGCGATCGACCGCAATCGCATCGGGCGTGTCATGCAACCTGCGTGAGCACGGGATGGGTGGTTCTACCCATGTCCCGAGCCGGCGAGCCCGTGCTCGAACGCGAAGGCCGCCGCCTCCGTGCGCGTGGACACGTCGAGCTTGGAGAAGATGTTGGACAGGTGCCGCGCGATCGTCTTCTCGCTCAAGACCAGCTCGTCGGCGACCTCGCGGTTCGTCTTGCCGCTGGCGACGAGAGCGAGGACCTCAGCCTCACGGTCGGTCAGGCCCCCAGGTAGGGAACGTTGGCCGGTCAGCTCGGTGACGACACGCGCATCGACGGCGGCCCCGAGCCGGTCGAAGGTCTCGCGGGCGGAGGTCAACTCGGCAGCGGCAGCATCCCGGTCGCCGAGCGCCAAGTAGGAACGGCCGAGCAGGACGCACGACCGGGCGGCGTCGTACGGGGCGTGGACCTGGTGCCACCGCTGGCACGCCGTCCGCAACGCCGGCAGGGCTTCGTCGGGGCGGTCCTCCTCGATAGCGACGGCCCCACGCCAGTGCAGTGCCGCGGCCTCGAGACCAGAGGTCCCGTAGGTCGCGGCTGCGTCCTCCAGTTCGGCACATGCCCTCCGGGCGGTGTCCAGATCGTCCGCTGCCAGTGCGATCTCCACCTGAGCCCCGCACAGTCGCGCACGCGCCAGGCGATCGTTCAACACGGTGTGCAGCGCCGCCTGGATCCCCGCCCGAGCGTCATCCGTCCGTCCCTGCGCCAGCCGGAGCAGGGCCATACCTGGCTGCGGGTCACGCCCCATCCGACGAGCGCGGCCATAGGCGTCTTCTGCCCCAGCGAGCTCCCCCCGGAGCCGGCGCAGCTCGCCCACCTGGTAGTGGGCTTCCGCGACGCTCTCGACGTGGATGTCCGACAGGTCCTCCACGACCTGCGTCGCCTCCGCCTCGGAACGTTCCCACTTCCCGGTCACCTGCAGCACCTGTGAACGGTGCACCCGGCAGATCCCGGTGAAGAGCACGGCGGCGGACAGCTCGGACAGCCACTCCGAAGTCGCCTGTGTCCACTCACGCGCACGCTGGATATCGGCGAGCTCGTGACACGCCGCCATCAGGTGGCAGTAGATGTTGCCAGCCCACTCGGGATCGAGGTCCTCGTGCAGGACCGCAACCATCGCCTCGTCCAACTGGCGCAGCCCTCGCGACACGTTCCCGAGCTTCACCAGCGCCCAGCCCTCCCCGAGGACGCCCCCGGCTACGAGGTTGTGATCGCCGTGCTCCCGCCCGATGCGTTGCACCTCCCGAGCCGACGTGACGACGGCATCCAGGTCCTCGCCTTCCAGACCTCCCTCGACCTCCAGCACGTACCGCACATAGGCGTGCGCAGGCGCTTCCGGCAGATCCTCCAGGAGGCGCTGCGCCCGCCCGATCCAGCCCGATCCGCGCGAGTCGTCGCCCCGAAGGAACAGCGACACCGCGATGTCGAGGGCGGTCATCGCTGCATCCCGGGGACGTCCATCGTCGAGGAGCCCCCGGAATGCCGACTCACCGGTCTCCAGGAAGTCGCCGATCCGTCCCAGCCACCATGCGGCGTCGCTCAACGCACCCAGGTCCTCGGGAGACAACGCCCCCATAGCGCGAGCCTCCGAGAACAGCTCGAACGCGCGCTGCCAGGCCCGCTCGGCATGCGCCTCCCGAGCAGCGGCCAGCACCTTCGGAACGTCTTCCATCAGCGGTCCCAGTATGGCCGAGGTGTGCGCCGGGTGACCTACCGTTCACTGCGCGCGGCCCGACCTTTGCAGGTGCAGGACGAACGGCACCCAGAACGGGGAATCCTGAGCGGACCCACGCGACATCCGTGGTTGTCGCGCGGATCACGGCCCCGGTGGCACCGAGCCGATAACGCGCAGGTTCCGTCGTCTGAGGCGACGTAGCAGAGCCGACGCGGATCACCCTCCCGGAGCATCCCCGCCCTCGGCGCTGACGTGCTTCGCGACGAAGTTGTCCACCACCCGCGCGAGTTCTCCCGCGTGGGTGCGGTGGGGGACGTGTCCGGCCTCTTGGAATGTGTAGCGGTCCGCTGCAGGCAACACGGCCGCCAGACGGTCCAGGATCACCCCGAAGGGGACGTCGGGAGGGCTCTGGCCGCCACCGGTCAGCAGCACCGGTGCGGTGATCTTGCTCAGCTGGGCAGGATCGGGTGTGTGGTACTCCGCATCGAAATCGCCCGGGACAGTTGCAGCGTTGTGGACCATGGTCCGCCGCACCTGTTCGGGGAACAGTTCCCACATGTCGGGGCCCAAGGCGAGCTCAACGAAGGTTCGTGCAGCGGGTTCGTGGTTGCCCGCCAGGATCTCGTCTGTGACCTGCTGCTCCAACTGGCGGACTTGCTCGAGCGCCGTCCGCAGCTCGGGGTCGTCCTGGACCAGAGCGAACGCCGGTGGTTCGTGGAGGCACAGGCTGGCGATCCGATCGGGATGGGAGACCGCCGCTTCTAGCGCAACGACGCCACCGAAGGAGTTCGCCACGATGTGAACTGGTTCCGCCTCGAGGTGGTCGATCAGCGTGGCCAGGTCCGCCGCGTGCGCCGCGAGTCCGGGCGTGCCCGGGGGACGCTCGCTCTGGCTGTGTCCCCGGCGGTCGTAGGTGATCACGCGGTACCGGTCGGTGAGTTCGGGGGCCACCGCGTCCCAGGCGTGCCGGTCCGTCCAGCTGCCATGGACGAACACCACCGGGGGGCCACTGCCGGTCATTTCGAAGGCGAGTCCGACATCGTCGACGACGATCTTGTCCATGGTCGCTCCCGCAGTTCCGAGTCGCCTCCTAGCATGCACGCAACGCTTCCGCCCGGCAACGGTAGTGCTACCTATCTCGCGACCATCCGGCGCCATCGAGCAGGCGGTGTTGGACAGCGAACACTTCGGCAGCAGCTAGGACGCCACTGTGGAGCGCCGGTGCCGCCGAGGCGTCTGCCGGTCACTTTGTGTGGGAAGGTGCTTGCGCGGAAGCGCCGAGACCCGCGCGTAACGGGGGTTCTTGAGCGCGATCCGACCGGCGGGAGAGGACGGCGGTAGCGAGTATCGGCGATCGAAGACGAGGAGGGGTGTGGGAACGGTAGACTCTTCTACGGAGCACTTGATTTTTCGGCGTGCCAAATCTGCAACGATCCGTAGTCAAGTCATTCTCCGGTGAGACTCTTGAGCTGGTCGCGGTCGGAGCCTTCGCGGCGCATGGGAGCCGTCCTCGACCGCGGTGCGGGTAGCATCGATCCGACGGCAGATACGACGACACCGATCGAAGCGCCCGGAAGGTGTCGTGACCCGGGCCGTGTCGGGGATCGGCTCGGGTGGCCCACCCGGCAACGTCGTCGAGGCGGCGCTGGCTGGACGGTTCGAGATCGTGACCAGCCCCGCGCTACTGTTCGAGCTCGCGGGTGTATACCTCCACATGCGGGCGACGGCCTAGTGCTGGTTGAGGATCGCCTGGCGTCCGCCCCGTGTACGGTGCTTGCCGATGACGTCGCCGGTGTCTGGGTCGATCTGTACCAATGGTCCGAACCACGTCGCTTACGTCCTTGGGGGCGGTGGGGTGCTGGGGGCAGCCGAGGTGGGGATGCTTCAGGCCCTCGACGAAGCCGGCGTGTCGCCCGACATCGTCATCGGCACGTCCGTCGGCGCGGTGAACGGGGTCGTGGTCGCATCGGATCCCCATGGGGCGGCAGAGCGGTTGGGCACGCTCTGGACGGACCTGCGCGATGACAACCCGTTCGGGGGCGGGGTCATCGCCCGGCTCTCCACGCTGACCCGCACGCGCGTCGCGCTGCACGAGATCGAGCCCCTGCGCGAACTGCTCGGCCGCGTCATCCCCGAACGTCGCTTCGAGGAGCTCGCGGTCCCCTTCCAGTGCGTCGCCGCCAACATCGAGCGTGCGCGGGCGGTCTGGTTCAGCGAGGGTGATCTGCTTGATGCCGTCCTCGCCTCGTCGGCCGTGCCGGGGCTGTTGCCTCCGGTGCGCATCGGCGAGGAGACCTTCTACGACGGCGGGCTCGTGCACAGCGTGCCGGTCGGCCGCGCCCTCGAGCTCGGGGCGGACCAGGTGTACGTGATGCACGTCGGCCGGATCGAGGCACCGCTGACCCCCCCGACCTCCCCGCTCGAGGTCGGCCTGGTCGCCTTCGAGATCGCTCGCCGCCATCGCTTCGTCCACGAGCTCGATGCCGTACCCGAGGACGTCATCGTGCACGTCCTCCCGACGGGCGATCCGCCCCGCAATGACCTGCGCAACCTCCGCTACCGCTCCACTGACGGGGTCGGCGAGAGGATCGAGACGGCGCGGAGTGCGACGGCGGAGTACCTGACTGCCCGTGGCATCGCGACGAACGGAGGGTGAGCCATGCCGTCCCGCTGGCTACGACGCGTCCTGTTCGGCCCTGCCCTGCTCACGCTCGTGGGGTTCATGCTCGTGTCGATGCCGCTGGCTGCGGTCATCGCTGTCATCGCCGTTCCGTTCGTTCCGGGCCGGTGGCGCCCCGTCCGCATCCTGTGGTTCGCGTTCGTGTACTTGCTCGTGGAGGCGGTGGGGCTGGTCGCCGCGTTCCTGCTGTGGATCGCGAGCGGCGTAGGTTGGAAGCTGGGTTCGCCCCGGTTCCTCAACGCGCACTACCGGCTCTTGCGGTTGCTGCTCGGGTTCCTCGTGAGGTCGGCGCGGTGGACGTTCAACCTCTCGATCCGCGTCGATGAACGGGACCTGCACAGCGTCGGGGGCTCGGGACGTCCGCCGATCATCGTGCTCGCCCGCCACGCCGGTCCCGGCGACTCCTTCCTCCTCGTCGCGAACCTGCTCATCCGCGGTTGGCGTCCCCGCATCGTGCTCAAGGAGGCGCTGCAGTGGGATCCGGTGATCGACGTCATGCTCAACCGGCTGCCGTGTCGCTTCATCCCACCCACACGGGAGGGACGCGCCGCTTCCGTCCCCGCCATCGCCGAGCTCGCCGGCACGATGGGTCCCGACGACGCCCTCGTGATCTTCCCTGAGGGCGGCAACTTCACCGAAGGTCGTCGCAGGCGCTCCATCTCCAAGCTCGAGGAACTGGGCCAGCACCAGGAGGCCGATCGCGCCCGCTCCTTGCGCCACGTCCTTGCGCCCCGCACCACGGGCGCGCTCGCAGCCATCAACGCCGCACCGGAGGCAGAGGTGGTGTTCATCGCGCACACCGGGCTCGAAGACCTTTCCACCCCCGTCGACCTCTGGCGCGGCCTGCCCATGGACTCGGATGTCGTCGCCAAGGCGTGGCGCGTCTACCCGCCAGACGTCCCCGACGAGCCGAGCGCACAGGAGCGGTGGCTGTTCGAGTCGTGGGTGGAGGTCGACCGCTGGATCGTGAAGCAGCGGGGTGCGGAGGCGGTCCCCGCCGCCATCGCGCGCCGGGCGATGGACCTGTCCGACCTCGAGCTCACCCCCGACGACATCGGCGCCTGATCACCGTGCACACCGCGCCAGGCGTTCATGCCCCGTTGAGGTCGCTTCTCTCCTGGCTCTGGCTGACGACCGGCAACCCTGCGGCCTCCCATCCCTCGAAGCCCCTGATCACGTCGGTCGCGCGGTTGAAGCCCAGATCCTGGAGGCGGGCCGCCGCGAGACTGGAGCTGTAGCCCTCCTCGCAGATGACGATGACGAGGTCGTCGAGGTCCGGAGCCCGAGGATGACGGTGCGACGACGCAGGGTCGAGTCGCCACTCGAGGACGTTCAGCGGGATCTCGAGTGCGCCGGGGAGGTGACCGTCCCGGGCCCGGTTGTCGGGCGTTCGAACGTCCACGAGCACCGCCTCTGACCCGCTGACCGCGAGGTAGGCGAGGGCCGCCGTCAAGCGGGTCAGACGGCTACGCGCCTGAACCAACATCTGATCGACGGTCACACGCCTCACGGCCAACTCTCCGCAGCATCTCGAGCCGTAGCTCGAGGATGCAGTCTCCGCGGATCGGCAGGCAACCCTTCAACCCGAAATGGGCCGCTCCCACTAGCCCGTCAACGGACCGTCAACGTGCCCCGCGTGAACTCGTGCCTGCGTCCTCTCGGGCTCTTCCTCTCGGTTGCGTGGACCTGCGGGGGTCAGCCCCCATCCCGCCGGGTCAGCAGGAACAGGCGATCGGTCGCCCGTCGCGGTTGGCGTGGACCGTCTCGATGTCGAAGGCGTCGCCGAACAGCTGGGTCTCCTCGCCCGGCTCGAGGGCGGGCGCCATCCGCGATGGACCGTGGAAGCTGATGTGCGGCAGGTCCTCGCGGCGCGCGTAGAAGCACCACAGGAGGAAGCGTGAACCGGGGCGGCTGAGCCGGTGGACCGTCGCGGCCATCGCCCGTCGGCCCACGGAGCCCAGGTCGTCCAGTGTGCCGAAGTCGACCAGCAGGTCGTACGGGTCGGCCAGATCTCCGGTTCCGCCGTCGACAGGGAGTGCGGTGAGGTCGACCAGCCACCGCAGGTCGTCGCGGACCCCGACCGCGTCCCAGGGCGCCCAGTAGCCGTACATCAGGTCGTAAGACGCGGGCGCGCACCGTCAGCTCCGCGCCCAGCGGCGTTGCACGAACCCCGCGACCTTCCGGGCCAGGACC
>CAZHZQ010000030.1:8594-10535 GCA_964537235.1 uncultured Actinomycetota bacterium
TCAGCTCCGCGCCCAGCGGCGTTGCACGAACCCCGCGACCTTCCGGGCCAGGACCGACGGGCCGAACCAGGAGCCGACCGCCCCGAGCTTGTTCATGATCCCGGGGACGTAGGTGACCTTGCCGCGGTCGTAGGCGCGCAGCGCCCCGGCCACAACCTGGTCGGCGGTCATGCGTGCCGGGGCGGGCATGGCGCCGGTGTCCACGTCCGCCTCGTCCTGGAACTCCGTCTCGGTGAACCCCGGTGCCAGCGACATGACGTGCACCGCGGTGCCGCGCAGCTCCTCGTGGATCGCCTCGGTAAACGACTGCACGAAGGCCTTGGTGGCCGAGTAGGTCGCCCCGTACGGCCCGGGCTGGAACGCCGCGGTCGAGGAGAGGTTGATGATCCCGCCCTGCCCCCGCGAGGTCATAGCCAGGGCAGCCGCATGGGTCAGCCGCACCAGCGCGGTCACGTTGAGCTCGACCATGCCGCTCTGCCGATCCACGTCCAGGTCCCGGAACTGGCCGTAGGCGCCGAACCCGGCGTTGTTCACCAGGAGGTCGATCGGCTGCTCCGGATCGCGCACGCGCTTCTCGACCAGCGCCAGCTCCTCCGGATCGGTGAGGTCGGCGGACAGCACCTCGACCGCGACGCCGTGGCGCTGCTCGAGCTGGCCGGCGAGCGCGGTCAGACGCTCCTCACGCCGGGCGACCAGGACGAGGTCGTCGCCACGCTCGGCGAGCTGGCGGGCGAACTCCTCACCGATGCCGGCCGAAGCGCCGGTGACGAGCGCACGCCGGGAACGTGTGGGAGACATCCGTTTCTCCTGGCGGTGGGGATGGTCATGGATCTGCGGCGATGAGCCGGCAGCGATCGATGGCGACCACCATCACACTGTCGTGGCGGAACCGTAACCGCCACCGACGGGCGAACCGTCCGGCGGTGACGGGGTGCGGCTCCGAGGGATCCTGTGCGCTGAGCGAACACCCGTGAACCTCACCTGCGGGCTACGTCAACTACGGACGACAGCCCGAAGCGAGAGGAGGTTCGCGACGTGAGTTCGGTCACGCTGCACCGGAGGCTGGTGGTCCTGCTGGCCACGGCGGCCCTCACCCTGGCGGCCTGTGGGCCGGTACCGGCGCTGCAGATCAGCGGCCAACCCGAACCGCATGGCGACGCCGCTCCGACGACCGCCACCGCGCAGCAGGGCCGGCCTGACGATGCCGATGCGGTGAGGACCGCGGGACCGACCGAACGGGACGCCGACGAGCGACCGGCCCGAACCGCTCATCGCCCCGATCGCGCGGACCGCTCCGCGACCACCCCTCCGCGCGACCCCGAGGAGCCGACCGCGGCGTCCCGCCCGTCCCGCGGAGACCGCGGCCCGGAGGTGCACGCGCTGCAGGAACGGCTGACGGAGCTCGGCTACTGGCTGGGAGAACCCGACGGTCACTTCGGCACGCTCACCCGCCAGGCCGTCCTGGCCTTCCAGGGCTGGAACGGACTGCCCCGCGATGGCGTCGTCGGCCCGCAGACCCGCCAGGCCCTGAAGGACGCCGCCCGGCCCCGGCCCGACCACGGCGGCGACCTGATCGAGATCCACCGTGACAGCCAGGTCCTGCTGATCGTCCGGGACGGGAAGACACGCTGGGCGCTGCACACCTCCACCGGCACCGGCCAGCGCTACACCCGACCCGACGGTGATGTCGCCGTCGCCGACACCCCGGCCGGCACCTGGGAGATCTCCTGGCAGGTCGACGGCTGGCGGAACTCGGATCTGGGGCGGCTGTGGCGCCCGAAGTACTTCCACCGCGACGGCCTGGCGATCCACGGCTACCCCGAGGTCCCGGCCCAGCCGGCCTCGCACGGCTGTGCCCGCGTGTCGATGCAGGCCATGGACCTCATCTGGGAACAGGATCTGGCCCCACAGGGCACGACCGTGATCGTCCACTGACCGATC
>CAZHZQ010000030.1:10635-20562 GCA_964537235.1 uncultured Actinomycetota bacterium
GTGCGCGCTGTAGGTTCGAGGGTGCTCGGACCGTCACGTCCGGGACGGTCGTGCGACGTCGCGGAGGGGAGGAGGCGCTGTCCCACCAGCAGCCGACCCCTGGGCGCGGTGACCGCGAGCCGGCACGGGAGTCGGATGCCGAGGTCATCACCCGGTCGTGGGACGACCCGCACGCCTTCGCGGAGATCTTCGACCGGCACCACGAGGACATCTACCGGTTCGCGTGGACCCGGGCGGGCGCCGACCGAGCCGACGACCTGGCCGCCGAGGTGTTCCGCATCGCCTTCGAGAAGCGCCACGACTACGACCCCGACTACCGGTCGGCCAAACCGTGGCTGTTCGGCATCGCTTCCCGGCTGGCCAAACAGACCCACCGGGACACCGCCAAGCGCGACGACGCCCGCACACGGATGACCGGCAGGGACCGCCAGCCATCCACCGCCGACCCGGCCCAGCACATGGACGAGCGACCCGGCACCTCCCCGGCGGGCCGAGCGGTGCAGCGGCTGCCCGAACGAGACCGGGAGCCGCTGCTGCTGTTCGCCTGGGGCGACCTCACCTACGAGGAGGTCGCTCGGACACTGGACATCCCGGTGGGCACGGTGCGGTCGCGCATCCACCGTGCCCGCCAGCAGTTGCGGGAGCATCTAGCCGAAACTGCACCGGAGACGACCGCACGACGTACGGGGGATGGCGATGGTTGACGAGCTCGAACGGCTGCGTGAACTGCGCGAGCAAGCGCCCGGCCCTGACCGCTCCTGGGTGGACGAAACCCGTGACGGCCTGCTGGCCATGGCCGACGAGGAGGCCCGCCGGGAAGCCTCGCCGCCTGCCGCGTGGACGAGGCTCCAGCGGTTCCTGGACGGGTTGAGGACCGCCTTCCGTCGACCGGCTGTGGTGACCGCGGCCGCGCTGCTGTTGGTCGGGGCGGTCGGGGTCGGCGTGTGGCAGCTGACCGTGCAGCCACCCTCGGACCGGATGGCCGCCCAACCCGACGAGGCGACCGCGCCCCGGTCGACCCCCAGTCCGACCGCGCCGTCCACGGGACCGCAGACGCAGCTGGCCGCGACCTGCAGCGCGCCGGACGGCAGCTACACCGTCGCCTACCCGGACGGATGGCACACCAACCCCGACGACGAGCTCGATGGCTGTCAGGTGTTCGACCCGCAGCCCGTCGCGCTCGACGAGGGCGTGGGAGGAGGACCCTTCGGCGCCATCACGATCCGGGCGGTGCCCATGGCGTTCGAGACCATTCGCGAACCCGGCCGGTCCGCCCGCGTGCTGTCCGAGGAGGAGGTGACGGTCAGCGGACGCGACGCCGTCCGACAGATCCTCGAGCACACCGGCGAGACGACGATCCCCGAGGGCGTCCGCTCGTACCGCTACCTCGTCGACCTGGACGGGCGGACCCTGACGGCCGTCACCTACGAGGCCGGTGAACCGTCGTTCGAACGCAAGCAGCGGATCCTCGACGACATGATGCGGACGCTCCAGGTCGCCGGCGGTTCCTGACTCGGCTCCTCTTCGGGGACGTTCGCTGAGCGCACACCGTGAACTCGCACGGGCGCCCACGACAACCACGGGTGACCGACGACGAGGAGGCCACACGTGCGCCGCTCTCTCACGACGATCACCGTGATCCTGCTGGCGCTGCTGGCTGGCGCTTGCGGACGAGCCGTCGACGCCCCTGACGTCGCGGCACCCACCCCGAGCCGGACCGAGACCACCGGGGCGGTGCAACCCTGCACCAACCCGCAGGAGGGCTACCGCCTGTCCTACCCGGACAGCTTGCACACCAACCCGGGCGACGTCATGCCGACCTGCACGGTGTTCGACGACGAACCGATCGAACTGACCGAGGGCACGGAGGTCCCCTTCGACATCGTCGTCTTCCTCGACATCGTCGACCGGCCGATCGACGATCTCGACGGCAACGATCTGGCCACCGACGTCATCGACCGTCAGACACGACAGATCGGTGGGCGAGACGCCGTCGAGATCCGGTTCCGCTCCACCGGTCACGGTCTGCTGTCCGAGGACGTCCACGGACACCGCATCCTGCTCGACCTCCGTGAAGGCTCCACGCTCGTCGCGTCCACCTACGAGCTGGATGATCGTCCCCTCGAGGACAACATCGACACCATGCGGCAGATGTTGCGCTCTCTGGAGACCACCCCCGCCCCGGGCGCCTCACCATGAGCCGGAGCAGCTCACCCGTCCGGCGATCCGCAGCCGGAGCGATGATCGGTGCCAGCGGAGCGGTGCTGGCCGGATCCCTCGTCGCCGCGGCGACCGCCCTCGTCCTTTCGTTCAGCTACGACTTCGCCGGGGGTGACGCCTGGGCCGGGCTGGCGGGCATGATCATCCTGCTGCCAGTCACGGTCGGGGCGATGTTGATCGTCCCCGGTCTGGGCTGCTGGTGGTGGCTCCGACGGGGTGACGTTCCGGGCGCGCGGCTGACCGGCGTGTGGACGGCCGTGTTCATGATCGTCCCGGTCGTCGCCGGGTTCGTGGCCCTCAACCTGGCGTCGTTCGACCATCCGGTGGCTCTCGTGGCGGCGGAGCTCGTGGCGGCCGGTCCGGTCGGTGCGGCCGCCCGCATCGCCACCGCCACATCGCAACGGACGACGTTGCCGGTCCGGCTCGTCCTGGCTGCGGCGATCACGTTGACGGCGGGTGGTCTGGTGCTGTCGACGTCCCTGTTGTGAAGAGGTCCGTCGGCGGAGATCCGCCTTGACGCTGCTCAGTCGCGCGGCTTCGAGTCCGCTTCGACGGGAAGCCCGGCGACGTCCCATTCGGGGTAGCCGTCCTCCAGCCGCCGGGCGGATCGGCCCTGCCGGACGAGCGTGCGCACGGCGTCGTCGGCGTAGACGCAGTACGGCCCGCGGCAGTAGGCGACGATCTCGGCATCGTCCGGCAGTTCGTTCAGTCTCTGGTCGAGCTCGTCGACGGGAACGGAGATGGCGCCGCTGATGTGACCGGCTCGGTACTCGGGTTCGGGGCGCACGTCGATCACGACGACGTCGCCGCGGTCGATCCGGTCGGCGAGCTCGTCGCGGCTGATCGTCTCGAGGTGGTCCCGGTCGCCGAGGTAGGTGGCGGCGAGCTCCTCGATCCCGTCGACGTGCTCTGCCGCCACCTCCCGCATCGCCCGCCAGAGCGCGGCGACCTGAGGGTTGGCCAGGCGGTAGTGCACATGGGTGCCTTCCCTGCGGGTGGCCACGAGCCCGGCACGTGCGAGGGTGCGCAGGTGGTGGGAGGTGTTGGCGACCGACTGGTCGATGGCGTCGGCGACGTCCTCGACCGTCCGTTCCCCCTGGGCCAGCAGTTCGACGATCTCGGCACGCCGGCCGCTGGACAGCGCCTTGGCGACGGAGGCCAGCGCGGCGAACAGCTCGTCCTTCGCCGTCCGGGCTCCTGGGTGGTCGTCCACGCCGGTTCACTCCTCAAACGGTCGTTTGACTTCCATGGTAGCGGGTACTATCTTGCTGTTCAAGTCGATATTTGAGGAGTGGCCCCGTGGAGCTCCCCGTGCATCGCATCGCCGACCCCGGTCTGGACAACAGTGCCTGGCTGGTCGACCTCGGTGACGGTTCGGCGCTGGTCGTCGATCCGTCACGTGACCCGCGCGGGCCGGTCGAGGCGGCGGCGAAGCGGGGGTTGGAGATCCGGTGGGTCGCCGAGACGCACCTGCACGCCGACTTCGTGTCCGGGGCGTGTGAGCTGGACCACCGGTCGCCCGACGTCACCCGCCTTGCGCCGGCGCAGGCGGGTCTGGCGGACGGCCACCAGCCGGTCGGCGACGGGGACGAGGTCGCTCTCGGCGGGGTGACGCTGCAGGCGTTGCACACCCCGGGTCACACCCCGGAGCACGTGGCCTACCTCCTGGTGGATGACGGTCGGCCGCGGGCCCTGTTCTCGGGTGGCACGTTGATCGTGGACGGGGTCGCCCGTCCCGATCTGATCTCGCCGGAACACACGGAGCCGCTGGCGCGTGCGGCGTGGCGGTCGATCACCGCGCAACTGCTGGCACTGCCCGACGAGGTTCCCGTGTACCCGACGCACGGTGGTGGTTCGTTCTGCTCGACCGGCGCCAGCGATCAGGCTTCGACGACGATCGGGGAGCAACGCACGTCGAACCCGCTGCTGCAGGTCGACGGCGAGGACGCCTTCGTCGAGCGGCTGCTGGAGGGGCTGGGCAGCTTCCCGCCGTACTTCCTCCGTCTGCGGGAGGTCAACCGTCGCGGCCCGCGGTTGTACGGCACCGACACGCCGACGCTGGAACCTCTGGCAGCGTCGGAGGTCGCGAGCAGGATCGCCTCCGGTGCGCAGGTCATCGACGTCCGTCCGATCGACCGCTACGCGGAGGGCCACGTGCCCGGGTCCCTGTCGATCGAGCTGCGCGACAGCTTCGCCACCTGGCTGGGTTGGCTCGTCGAGGACCCCGAGGCGCCCCTGGTGTTCGTGGTCGACGACGACCAGGACCGCGACGATCTGGTCCGTCAGTGTCTGAAGGTGGGCTACGAGAACCTGGCCGGCGAACTGGACGGCGGCATCTCCGCCTGGCGGGCCGCCGACCACGACACGGCCCGCACCGAGCTCACCGACAGCCCGTCCGCCGGACGTACCCCGGTCGACGTCCGCCAACGTTCGGAGTGGGAGGCCGGGCACATCCCCGATGCTGTCCACATCGAGCTCGGCCACCTGCCGAGGGCGACCGACGACCTGCCCGCCGACCGACTCGTCACCCACTGTGAGCACGGGCAGCGGTCGATGACCGCCGCCAGCGTCCTGGAACGTGCCGGGAGACGCGACGTCGCGGTGTTCTCCCGCGGGCCTGAGGACTGGCAACGCGACCTCGCCCGGGACGCATGAAGAGACAGGCCGCGTCGCCACCCCCGCCCCACGCCGACCGGGGGGATCTGGCGTTGGGCCTGCGCGCGAACTGGCGCCAGTTCGCCCTGCTGGTCACCGTCAACGTCTTCGTCGGCGGGATGGTCGGCCTCGAACGCACCGTCCTGCCGGTCATCGGCACCGACGAGTTCGGGCTGGCTCCCAGCGTGGTGCTGTTCGCGTTCATCGCCGCGTTCGGGCTCACCAAGGCGGCCGCGAACTTCATCGCCGGGGTCGCCGCCGACCGCACCACCCGCAAGGCCGTGCTGGTGGTCGGCTGGATCATCGGCCTGCCCGTCCCGTTCATCCTCGGCTACGCACCCGCCTGGTGGATGATCGTGGCCGCCAACGTCCTGCTCGGCCTCAACCAGGGGCTGACCTGGTCCATGGCCGTGAACATGAAGATCGACCTCGCCGGACCACGTCAGCGGGGGCTGGCGATGGGACTCAACGAAGCCGCCGGCTACACGGCCGTCGGGGTCACGGCGCTCGTCACCGGGTACATCGCCTCGGCCGTGGGTCTGCGCCCCGAACCGTTCTGGATCGGCATCGCCTACGCCGTGATCGGTCTGGCCCTGTCGGTCCTGGTCGTGCGTGACACCGGCGACCACGCCCGACTCGAGGCCCGACTGCACCACGACGGCGACGACCAGCTGACGCGGAACCGGTCTGCCGGATGGGTGATCGCCGAGACCTCGTGGCGGAACCGCACCCTGTTCGGTGCTTCCCAGGCCGGGCTCGTCAACAACCTCAACGACGGGCTGTCCTGGGGGGTGCTCCCGGTCCTGTTCGCCGCCGCTGGTGTCGGGCTGGCCGACATCGGACTGCTCAAGGCCATCTACCCGATCATCTGGGGGATCGGGCAGACGATCACCGGGCCGCTGGCCGACCGGATCGGCCGCCGTCCGCTGATCGTCGGTGGGATGCTCGTCCAGTCCGTGGGATTGGCCGTCATCGGGTTCGGGCTCGCCCGCCCGTTCGCGGCCGGGGTCGCCGGAACCGTCCTGCTGGGCGTCGGCACGGCGATGGTCTACCCGGCCCTGCTCGCCGCCGTCGGCGATGCCGCACACCCGGCCTGGCGGGCCACCTCGGTCGGCGTGTACCGGTCCTGGCGCGACATCGGCTACGCCGTCGGCGCGGTGATCGCCGGTGTGGTCGCCAGCCTGCTGTCGCTCACCGCCGCCGTCCACGCCGCGGCCGCCCTCACGTTCATGTCCGGGCTGGTGGCGTGGCGCACCGTCCGCGAGACCGCACCCGCGAAGCTCGACCCGTCACCCACCCGCAGCAGTCGTCCTCACTCCCACTGACGCTGACGCGATCTCGAGAGGAGACGATCGATGGACGCCGAACATCACCACGCCACGGCACTGGGCAGCGACAGCCGCCAGGACCCGATCGTGGACGCCCGCGGTCTGGTGAAGACCTACCAGGCCGGTGAGACCCAGGTGCAGGCGCTGCGTGGCACGGACCTGCAGGTGTCCCGGGGGGAGATGGTGGCGATCGTCGGTCCGTCGGGGTCGGGCAAGACGACCCTGTTGAACTGCCTCTCGGGTCTGGACGACGTCGACGACGGGCAGGTGCTGATCGACGGGCAGGACATCCATGCGATGTCGGACCGGCAGCGCACCGCGTTCCGGGGCCGTTCGATGGGGTTCATCTTCCAGGCGTTCAACCTGATCCCGGTGTTCACCGCGGCGGAGAACGTGGAGCTGCCCGTGCTGCTGGGCGGCGGTGAGCCCGGCGAGGCCCGCCGGCGTGCCGAGCAGGTCCTGTCACGGGTGGGGCTGGCGGATCGGATCGGCCACCGGCCGGCCGAGCTGTCGGGCGGTGAGCAGCAGCGGGTGGCGATAGCCCGTGCGCTGGTGGCCGAACCGGCCATCGTGTGGACCGACGAGCCGACCGGGAACCTCGACTCGGCGACCGCTGGGCGGGTCATGGATCTGCTGTACGAGCTGAACGCCGACGGTCTGAGCGTCGTGCTGGTCACCCACGACGAGACGATCGCCGGTGGCGCTGACCGGCTGCTGACGATGCGCGACGGGGTGATCGTCGGCGAGGAGGTGCCGGCATGAGCGGGACGGCGCTCGCGGTCCTGGGTGGGCTGGTCGGCACCGCGACCCTGGCGGTGACGGTGACGGCGGTGCGGCATCCGGTCGCCCGTCGCCTGGCGTGGCGGTCGGCCGGTCGACGTCGCGCCGAGACGGTCCTGGTGATCGTCGGTTCGCTGCTGGGCACCGCCATCATCACCGGATCGTTGATCGTCGGCGACACCTTGGGCAGCTCGATCCGTGCCGGTGCGTTCACCGAGCTGGGCCCGGTCGACGAGACCGTCACCGCCCCCGGCGTCGATGCGCTACCGACTCTGCGGGATGCGCTGGACGGGCTGGGAGAGGAGCCGGCCGTCGACGGGCTGGCGTTCGGACTGCGTGCCCGCGGAGCGGCCGCCACCGGCATGGACGGTCCCGATCCCTCCGTCGAACCGGACGTGCTGCTGCTCGAACTGGACATCGAGGGAGCCGCCGACCTCGGCGGTAACGCGGCCGCGACCGGACTGGCCGACGCACGCACACCGAAGGACGGTGAGGCGGCGGTCTCCACGGCGCTGGCCGACCGGCTCGACGTCCGGGTCGGCGACCGGCTCTCGGTGTTCGCCTACGGCGAGCGACGGTCCTTCGAGATCATCGACGTGCTGCCCGAGGTCGGTCTGGCCGGCTACAGCGCGGGGCCGGGTGCCGACAGCCCCAACGTGTTCCTGCCACCCGGCACCCTCGGCGAGATGGTCGCGGCGGGCCCGGAGGGCCGGCAGGCGTCACCGCCCGTGGCGGTCGCCTTCGTCTCCAACGCCGGCGGTGTGCTCGACGGCGTCGACCGCACCGACGAGGTCACCCGACTGATCGGCGAACGTCTCGACGCGGCCGGCCAGACAGGCCAGGCCGAGGTCGCCGACCGCAAACGTGAGCTGATGGACAACGCGGACGAGACCGCCTCCTGGATGTCCGAGACGTTCCTGGGGATCGGCGCGTTCGCGATCATCGCGGGCATCCTGCTGCTGGTCAACGTGTTCGTGATGCTGGCCGACGAACGGCGCAACGAACTGGGCATCATGCGTGCCGTCGGCATGCACCGCAGCGAGCTCGTCCGCGCCTTCTTCCTGGAAGGCGTCCTGTACGCGGCCGCAGCGGCGGTGTTCGGTGCGCTCGCCGGGATCGGGGTCGGCGCCGGCATCATCGAGCTCGCCAAGGGCATCTCCACCGATCCGACCGGCGCCACCCTGCAGCTGCGGTTCGCCGCCACCCCGACCAGCATCGTCGTCGGGGCGCTGATCGGCCTGCTGATCGCCCTGATCACGATCCTGGCCACCAGCGTCCGGATCAGCCGGCTCAACATCATCCGCGCGATCCGCGACCTCCCGCCTCCCAGCCGACGTTCCCGGGGCAGGATCGCCATCGCGGTCGCCGTGGTGGCGACGGTTCTCGGAGCTGTGGCGACCGGTTCCGGCGTGGCCGCGCAGGACGGAGTGGGGTTGTTGCTCGGCCCCGCGATCGTGGCCGCGGGACTCACCCCCCTGCTCGGGAAGGTGGCCGACCGACATCGCATCGTGACCGCGCTCGGGTTCGCCGTCGTCGTCTGGGGACTGGCCGCACCGGCGGTCTCGCCAGATGCGTTCCGCAACGCCGAGACCATCGTGTTCGTCGTCCAGGGGCTGGTGCTCACCGGCGCCGCGATCGCGGTGCTCGCACGCAACCAGCACACCATCGGCCGGCTCGTGCGCCGTGCGGTCGGTGGCGTCTCCAACATCACCGCCCGGCTCGGCCTGGCCTACCCGATGGCCCGACCGTTCCGCACCACCATGACCCTGGCCATGTACGCCCTGGTGGTCTTCACCCTCGTGCAGATCTCGGTCTTCACCCAGGCGTTCGGCGGACAGGTCGACGCGTTCACCGACGCCGAATCCGGCGACTACGACCTGCTCGTCGACTCCGCCCCCGCCGACCCGCTCCCACCGGACGAGGTCCGGCGGAACGACGCCGTCCGGAGCGTCGCGCCGCTGTACCACGCATCGTTCGACATCCAGTTCCGCGCATCCGGACACGACGAGTTCCAGCGCTGGTTCGCCTCCGGGTTCGACCGACGACTGCTCCAGACCCGACCGCCGGCTCTGGAACGCTGGCTCCCGGAGCTCCCAGACGACGAACGAGCCGTCTGGCAGCACGTCCTCGAACACCCCGACACGATGATCGTCGACCAGATGTTCCTCCAGAACGCCCAGCAGGTCGAGCTCGGCGATGTCGTCGACGTCCGTGACCCGATCACCGGTACCACCCGCCGGCGCACCGCCGTCGCCTCGGCTGAAGCGGGCATCGCCGGGTCCGGCCCGTTCATGTCCGCCGACAGCCTCACGGCCGTCCTCGGACCGAGAGCGACCACCAGCCGCCTGTACGTCGCCCTCGACGACGACGCGGACCCCCGACAGGTCGCCGACACCCTCGAGGCCGAACACCTGCAACACGGTGTGCAGGCCCGCACCTTCCGCGACATCGTCTCCCAACGCCAGCAGGACAACCTGCAGTTCCTGCGCATCCTGCAGGGCTACCTCATGCTCGGCCTGCTCATCGGCATCGCCGGACTCGCCGTCGTCATGGTCCGCGCCGTCCGCGAACGACGCCAACAGATCGGCGTGCTCCGCGCCGTCGGCCTCCAACCCGGCACCGTCGGACGGACCTTCATGCTCGAAGCCGCCTTCATCAGCCTCCAAGGCATCCTCATCGGCGCCCTGCTCGGCGTCGCCACCGCCCACCAACTGATCACCAACGCCGGTGCACTGGGCGGCACCGACATCGACTTCCTCGTCCCCTGGACCGAGATCGCCCTGCTGCTCGCCGTCACCCTGGCCGGATCCGTGTTCGCCGCAGGATGGCCCGCACGACAGGCCAGCCACATCCGCCCCGCCACCGCCTTGCGCATCACCGAGTGATCGAGCGCGGACCCTCGGGCCCCCGATGTAGCGGATCGGGGTGACGAAACTTCAACATG